>URPG01000107.1 GCA_900549675.1 uncultured Oscillospiraceae bacterium
TTATCGCAACTCGATTAATATAGGCTTCCCGATTTTAGAATGTCCTGAGGCTGCGGTAGAAACAAAAGCCGGCGATGAGTTATCGGTAGATTATGATACAGGTGAAATCACAAATCATACAACAGGTAAATCCTATCAAGCACAACCCTTTCCTGATTTTATGAAAAATATTTTTGCCAAGGGCGGTCTTTTAAAATCGATCATGAATCAAGAATAAAAAATCAAAAAAATGATTGACAGCATATCTAATTTCATATATAATACAACCGTCATGTGATATGAGTTTTACTGAGTATCTCATGCAAATATTTCTTCTGACCACCCTTTTTATGGGTTAAGGCCATACGGACAGCCGGGTCAACTGCCGATTGGCAGCTTTTGTTGCCATTATTGATTGAGTTAAAAGCTCAATTTTATAAGTTGGTTACTTTATAACCCGGTGTGCAAATGGAGCATACACAACTTGTAAAACGGTCAATAAGAGTGGTAAAAGTAAGTATTTGCTATATAGACTCTCGATAAACTCATCTGTTTTTCTAAAACTTTATCTCCCTTTAAGGAGTAAAATATAGGGGAACCATGAGATAGAACCCGAATTTTACGAGCGTGTGCTTTTGGCACTGCTCGTTTTTTTATTTTCTTAAACAATAAGGGGCGTGTAATATGGAGGAAAAGCTAAAGCTTTATGGATTTAACAACCTAACAAAATCATTAAGTTTTAACATCTATGATGTTTGCTATGCCAAAACAGCAAGGGAACTGAAAGATTATATTGATTATATTGATGAACAGTACAATGCCGACCGTCTGACTCGAATTCTGACAACACTGACCGATATGATTGGTGCTACTGTGTTGAATATTTCACAGCAAGATTATGAACCTCAGGGTTCATCTGTGACGATTCTTATTGCGGAAGAATCTATGCTGCCGATGGGAACAACTAAGGTAGCACATTTAGACAAAAGTCATGTGACAGTACATACCTATCCGGAATATCACCCAGAAACCTGTTTGGCAACGTTTCGGGTTGATATTGACGTTGCTACCTGTGGTGAAATTACCCCGCTTTCAACACTTGACTATTTAATCGGCTCATTTGATTCTGATATTATTACAATGGACTATCGTGTAAGGGGATTCACACGTGCAGAAGACGGTAAAAAGCTTTTTATGGACCATAAAGTAACCTCCATTCAAGATTATATTTCCAATGAGATTCTTCGCTGTTATGACGCTGTGGATATTAATGTATATGAGGCGAACTTATTTCATACAAAGATGATGTTAAAAGAAATTGACTTAAAAAACTATCTTTTTAAAACAGATGTGTATGAACTGCCGCCCCAATCCAGATTGGAAATTATGAGCAATATCCGAAAAGAAATGATAGAAATATTTAGTGAACGAAATATTTACTGATTAGGAGGGATACCATGCCGTTATCACAAGAACGCGCACCAATTTATGAGGCACTGCAAAAATTTGAAAAAAAAAGAATTGTTCCGTTTGATGTGCCGGGGCACAAAAGAGGCAGAGGTAACCCTGAACTCGCAGCACTTCTGGGTGAAAACTGTGTAAAAATAGATGTAAACTCAATGAAACCACTGGATAATCTATGTCATCCCGTTTCCGTTATCCACGAAGCAGAAGAACTTGCTGCAGAAGCCTTTGGAGCCGCCCATGCGTTTTTAATGGTAGGCGGAACTACCTCTGCGGTACAGGCCATGGTGCTCTCCTGTGTAAAACAGGGTGATAAAATTATCTTGCCACGAAATGTTCATAGAAGTGTTATGGGGGCACTTGTGTTATGCGGTGCTATTCCGGTGTATGTTGATCCCGCTTGTGATGAAAGACTTGGCATTGCTTTGGGTATGCGAGTCAACGATGTGCAGGCAGCAGTTCAAAAACATCCGGATGCGAAAGCAATTTTGGTGAATAACCCAACGTATTATGGTATTTGCTCAGACCTTTGCTCGATTGTAAAGTTGGCCCATCAGCATGGGATGTGCTGTCTTGCGGATGAAGCGCATGGCACACACTTCTATTTTGGAGAAAATATGCCTGTTTCTGCCATGGCAGCCGGTGCAGATATGGCAGCAGTTTCCATGCATAAATCGGGAGGAAGCCTGACACAGAGTTCTTTATTGCTGATTGGTGCTAATGTGCCTAAAGGACATGTACGTCAGATTATTAATTTGACACAAACGACAAGTGCCTCTTATCTTTTGTTGTCCAGTTTAGATATCTCCAGACGAAATTTAGCATTAAGAGGAAAAGAATCTTTTGCAAAAGTTAGCAAAATGGCTGCATATGCCCGAGATGAAATCAATAAAATCAAGGGATATTATGCATTTGCTCATGAACGAATAAATCACGATAGTATTTTTGATTTTGATGCTACCAAGCTCTCTGTAAATACAATTGACATTGGGTTGGCGGGTATTGAAGTTTATGATTTACTAAGAGATGAATATGATATTCAGATTGAATTTGGGGATTTAGGGAATATTCTTGCTTATCTGTCTATTGGGGACAGGCTAAGAGATTTGGAAAGATTGGTCAGTGCACTGGCTGAAATTCGCAGGCGCTTTGGCAGGAGCAAGGCCGGCATGATGCGACAGGAGTATATTGAGCCGATTGTAGTCACTTCTCCGCAAGAAGCTTTTTATGCGGATAACGAAAGCTTGCCTATTGAGAAAACAGCAGGTTATGTATGCGCAGAATTTGTCATGTGTTATCCGCCGGGTATTCCGGTTTTAACTCCCGGAGAACGAATTACAGATGAAATATTGGCATATATTGCGTATGCTAAGGAGAAAGGGTGCAGTTTGACAGGACCCGAAGATGCCGAAATCAAACGGCTGAGTGTTTTGAAAGGGGAAAAATAATTGGATTTTTGGTTTTCAGAAAATCATACGCCAAACGCAAAATTTTCTATTCGCATCAATCGCCAGCTTTACAGCGGACAGAGTGAATTTCAAAGAATAGACGTATTTGAATCTCCTGAATTCGGGCGATTTTTGACTTTGGATGGCTTTATGATGCTTACGGAAAAAGATGAATTTATCTACCATGAAATGATTACACATGTACCGATGGCGGTTCACCCTTGTGTTCAAAAAGTATTGGTGATTGGTGCCGGTGACGGCGGGGTTATTCGGGAATTGGTTCGGTATCCCGAGATTGAAAGAATAGATATGGTTGAGATTGATGAAGAAGTGGTTAATGTATGTCGAAAATATCTCCCGCAGACTGCCTCTGCTCTCACTGACTCTCGTCTGCAAATCCATTATGAAGATGGACTCAAATTTGTAAGATTTTGTGAAAATGAATATGATTTAATCATTGTAGATTCTACAGACCCTTTTGGACCGGGAGAAGGCCTTTTCACAAAAGAATTTTATGGGAATTGTTTTAAAGCACTAAAGGAAGATGGTGTTTTGATTAATCAGCATGAAAGTCCGTTTTATGATGAAGACGCCGCAGCTTGTCAACGGGCGCATAAAAATATTGTACAATCTTTTCCGATTAGTAGAGTCTATCAAGCACATATCCCTACTTATCCGTCTGGACATTGGCTTTTCGGTTTTGCCTCAAAACGCTATCATCCATTAAAAGATTTAGATGAAAAAAGATGGAATGCCCGAAAGCTTGCTTGTCGTTATTATACAACAACACTGCACAAAGGTGCGTTTTATATTCCGGCCTATGTAGAGGAGTTATTAAAAGATGTTGAAACCTAATATACAAAATTTTTTGGCTTGTGATAAACCTTATAAGGAGGCTGAAATTGTTTTATTCGGTGCTCCATTTGATTCTACTACGTCATATCGTCCCGGCACAAGATTTGGCTCTGCCGCTATACGGGCAGAATCCTATGGAATTGAGTCTTACAGTCCGTATCAAGACATTGATTTAGAAGATACTTATGTTTTTGACAGTGGTGATATTGAGCTTTCTCTCGGGAATACCAAAAAAGCTTTGGCTCAAATAAAAGAACGAACGGAGGAAATTCTGCAGGATGCTAAGCTTCCGTTTATGATGGGGGGAGAGCATTTAGTGACTTTGGGGGCTTTTCAAGCCATTCATAAGAGATACCCAAATGTTCAAATTATACATTTTGATGCTCATGCCGATTTGCGGGATGAGTACCTTGATGTGAAACTCTCACATGCCTGTGTGCTGAGAAGATGTTGGGATTTAATCGGTGACGGAAAAATTCGTCAGTTTGGCATACGCTCAGGGGAAAAAGAAGAATTCCGGTGGGCAAAAAAGCATACCAATATGGTACCTTTTTCTTTTGAGGGCTTATCAGAATTGCTGAATCAATTGGGGAATACACCCGTTTATTTTACTTTAGATTTGGATGTATTGGATCCTTCGGTCTTTCCCGGCACGGGAACCCCTGAACCCGGTGGCGTAAGCTTTGAAGAATTAAGAAAAGCAGCTACAATGGTATGTCAAAAAGTAAAACTTGTGGGTTGTGATGTCAACGAACTGAGCCCGCATTATGATTCCAGTGGCGCTTCTACGGCGGTAGCATGTAAAATTATTCGAGAAATGCTATGCGCGATTTCAAATTCAATATAAAGGAGATTTGCTATGAATAAAGTATTAATCATTGGCTGCGGAGGGGTTGCCTCAGTTGCTATTCAGAAATGTTGTCAAAATAGTGAGGTTTTCAGAGAAATTTGCATTGCCAGTCGAACACTGAGCAAATGTGATGATTTGAAAGAAAAATTAGAAGGAAAAACAAAAACCAAAATCACTACGGCACAAGTTAATGCCGATAAAGTAGATGAAGTGATTGCTCTTATTCAAGAAGTAAAACCAAATTTAGTGATGAATATTGCGCTTCCTTATCAGAATTTATCCATTATGGATGCCTGCCTTGCCTGTGGTGTCAACTATATGGACACCGCAAACTATGAACCCGAGGATTTGAGTGACCCAGAATGGAAAGCGATTTATGAAAAGCGCTGTCGGGAAGAGGGATTTTCGGCTTATTTTGATTATTCATGGCAATGGGCATACCGCAAAAAGTTTGAAGACGCCGGGTTAACGGCACTGTTGGGTTCGGGTTTTGATCCCGGTGTAACACAGGCTTACTGTGCATATGCGCAAAAACATCTCTTTGATGAAATTGATACTATTGATATTTTAGATTGCAATGGCGGTGACCATGGATATCCGTTTGCTACCAATTTCAATCCGGAAATCAATCTGCGGGAAGTTTCTGCCCCCGGCTCTTATTGGGAAAATGGCCGCTGGATAGAAGTAGAGCCTATGAGCATAAAAAGAGAATATTGCTTTGAAGAAGTTGGAAAAAAAGATATGTATTTACTTCACCATGAAGAAATTGAGTCTTTGGCTAAGAATATTCCCGGCGTAAGAAAGATTCGCTTTTTCATGACCTTTGGACAAAGCTATCTGACACATATGAATTGCCTGCAAAATGTAGGAATGCTTTCGACAGAGCCCGTTAAATTTGAAGGCAAAGAAATTGTGCCGATTCAATTTTTAAAAGCGTTGCTGCCAGATCCGGCTTCATTAGGACCTCGCACAGTGGGCAAAACCAATATTGGATGCATTTTTACCGGAAAAAAAGATGGCAAAGAAAAAACCGCTTATATCTATAATATTTGTGACCATCAGAAGTGTTATGAAGAGGTTGGCTCTCAAGCGATTTCCTATACAACCGGTGTTCCCGCTATGATTGGTGCAATGATGCTGCTGACCGGAAAATGGGACAAAAAGGGAGTCTATACGGTAGAGGAGTTTGATCCCGACCCATATATGGAAGAACTTAACAAATGGGGATTGCCTTGGCAGATCAATGACAAACCAGTTTTGGTGGACTAAGCTTATGAAAGAATGGTTTGATACACCTTATTTCCTTGTGGATGAACAAAAGATATTGCGCAATTTAAAAATTCTGAAACAAGTTGCGCAGCGTACTGGCTGTAAAATTTTACTAGCGCAAAAAGCATTTTCTATGTATGCTGTATATCCTTTACTTAGGGAATATCTCGATGGAACAACGGCAAGCGGTTTACATGAATTACGCTTGGGAGCAGAAGAATTTGGGAAAGAAACTCATGTGTTTTCGCCGGCTTATCGTTCTGACGAATTTGAAAAAATCTTGAATTATGCCGACCATATCTCTTTTAATTCGCCGGCACAGGTTCGTAAATTCGGAAAGTTAGCGAAAGAACAAGGCAAATCAATTGGGCTTCGGGTAAATCCGGAGTGTTCTACCCAAGAGGGGCATGGCATTTATGATCCCTGTGCATTTGGTTCCCGTTTAGGCACGACCTTATCCGAGTGGGATGAGGAAATTCTTCCTTGGCTTGAAGGCTTACATTTTCATACACTTTGCGAACAAGATTCAGACGCATTGGAAGTGACAGTAAAGGCATTTGAAGAAAAGTTTGGTCAATACCTTCACGGTATACGTTGGTTGAACCTTGGTGGGGGACATCATATCACGCGTGATGGATACGACCTTGAGCGGCTGGTTAATATTATTTTATATTTGCAGGATACCTATCAGGTACAGGTATATTTAGAACCGGGGGAGGCTGTTGTGCTAAATGCAGGAGAACTAGTTACTTCTGTTTTGGATATCGTGAAAAATGAAATAGAAATTGCTGTTTTAGATGCTTCTGCGGCATGTCATATGCCGGATGTTATCGAAATGCCATATCGTCCACCACTAAAAAATGCAGCAGAAACAGGAGAAAAGCCTTATTTCTACCGTTTGGCAGGTCCTACCTGTTTGGCAGGTGATATAATGGGGGACTATTCCTTTGACAAACCGCTTAGTGTGGGAGAACAGCTGATTTTTGAAGATATGGCATTGTATACCATGGTGAAAACCAATACTTTTAATGGTATGAATCTGCCGAGTATAGTTTGCCGCAGATTAAACGGAAAAGAAGAATTGATTCGTCAATTTTCTTATGAAGATTTTAAAACGCGTCTGTCTTAATGCTTAAAAAAGAATGAAAATAGTTGATGCTTGCCCAAAGTTTTGATAAATCAGTATAAGGATTGATGCGAAAAAACAGATCATTCTAGAAAGACAGTATAACGCAGCTTGGGGTCAAGATTCAATTAAGCGGCAATTGTTTTTGTTGAAGTGATAGAACATACTAAT
>URPG01000108.1 GCA_900549675.1 uncultured Oscillospiraceae bacterium
TCTGTTTTAGAAAGTGTAAAGGCTTCTTACGATATCAGCAAAATGAGAGAAGTCAGGCCTATGCTGGAATCTCTGAAAAAATGCAATCACATAAAAGGTGTTACAGTAGAGAGCATTAATCTGGGCAGTGGGAAAAGTGTGGCCGAGGTTGGCGTAGACCGCAATCTGTTCTATAAGATTCTAAGTGAGCAAACCAACTTGGAAATTGGCAGTGAATCTGAAATTCTTGAAAAATTAATTGAAATGTCAGAAGTAAAAAAGAAATTTGAAAAATTAGAGCAAGCGTATGAAGACGTTATGACTACAGGCTACGGTATTGTGCTGCCGGATACGGAGGAACTGTCACTGGAAGAACCTGAAATCATCAAGCAAAACGGAAAATATGGAATTCGTTTAAAGGCGACAGCTCCGTCCATCCATATGATGAGAACCGAAATCAATACCGAAATTGCACCGATCGTTGGTTCTGAACAACAATCTGAAGAACTGGTCATGTATCTGCTGAAAGAATTTGAAGAAAATCCAACTGAAATTTGGGATTCCAACATCTTCGGTAAATCACTTCACTCTCTTGTCAATGAAGGTATGCATAACAAGCTTTATCGGATGCCTGATAATGCCAGAGATAAAGTGCGTGAAACTTTAGAAAGGATTATCAATGAAGGCTGTAGCGGCTTGATTTGTATCATTTTGTAATGCTGAAAAAAGAAGATTTACAAGAAATTGACTCTTTGGGTGAAGAGTTGGAAGAAGACCAAGAGGACCAAGAGGACGAGTGGGAAGATGAACCGGAGAAAGAAAAAAAATACAGTGTTGTTCCACTTTTACAGTTGATTGCTTGTGTTCTGATTTTATCAGGTCTGCTGTATTTCAAAATGACTGATCAAAAAAAATATAATGAGGTGGTCAATTGGTATAAAACTGAGATATCACAAGAAATAGAACTGCCTCAGTTTGAAAAGTCCAAGACACAGGAGGAAACGAATCAGAGCAGTGCTCCTGTCAATGCAGAAAAGAAATCTTTGGAGAAAATTTGATGTTTACGCTACAGATTCGGAGATGTCGTGTACAAATTCACTTTTCTATTTTTGTTTTGCTGGCTTTTTTAAGCTTGTTTGCAGGAATTCAAAATGGCGTTTTTCTTGCGATTATGATTTTATCCCATGAATTGGCACATTTAGCCGTGATGTTTTATCTGCATAAAGAGCCTGATTTGATCATTGTATCCGGATTGGGACTTCGCATCCAACTGCCTTTCGGAGGCGGACTTTCTTATTCAGAAAGCATAAAAATTTCATTAGCCGGCCCTTTTATCAATCTTCTGACAGGAGTGCTGTGTTTGGCGGTACAGAAGCAAGAATGGGCGTGGATGAGTCTAGGGCTTGGATTGGTTCATCTATTGCCGATTGAGCCGCTAGACGGTGGCCTGGCGGTCAGGGCGATGCTTTCACAAAGATGGGGTGTGGAAAAAGCTCAAAAAATCAGTATTGTAATTTCATTGATTTTTTTAGTTCCTATGTTGGTATTAGGCTTTATGATGCTGTTACATAGCCGCAATAATTTTTCTCTCTTGGCTTTGAGTGTGTACCTTATGCTTTATTTGGTGTTGAAAAAAGATTTATTTATGGGTTGAGGATAAGGAATGAGTTAAACTTAAAAGGACCTGCTCACGAAGAAGAGCAGGTCTGCGTTTATTTCAGAGCATTTAAACAGCACAGAATACTTATACAATAGAATAAAGTTCATGGTAGCTATGTATTTCGTAAGTAGGAGAATAAGAGGTTTGGTTCGGCAAATGCTGTGGGTTATACCAAACGCTGTCAATGCCGCTGTTGCAGGCACCGGCAATGTCAGATGTTAGGGAATCTCCGATTAATAGGCAATTTTCTTTTTTATCTTCAATACATGTAAATGCAAAATCAAAAAAACGTTTATCAGGCTTAGCCGCTCCGATGTCCTCTGAAACAAACATTCTTTTGCTGAATTGATCTAAACCGCTAATTTTCAGCCGTTCTAATTGAGAAGAATAGTTTCCGTTTGTAGCAAAATAAATGGAATGGTCTTGCGCCAAGGTTTCGATAAGTTCATAAGCACCCGGAAATAAAGTTGCCTGATGAGCGAGTTCGGGAAAAATTGCTTGTGATAAAGCATGAGAATCAGCGCTTAACTGATGTTTTTGAATCCATTCTTTAAAACGCTCTATAAACAATTCTTCTTTTGTGCAGAGTCCTTTTTCTAGCTTGCCCCACCATTTTTCATTAATGGCGTGATAAGAATTAAAAAGTTCATCATTAATGGTGAGCTTTTGCTTGCGGCACATAGAGAAAAAGGCCTCTCTGATATCATGGTTAAAATCAAGCAGAGTTTGATCTAAATCAAAAAGTAAAGTGGAGTATTTCATAAAGTTTGTCCTCTTTTAAAATTGCTGTTATGAATTGCCTTGCACTAAAAACGATGTCTGTTTTTAGTTTGTCCTTTTGCTGTACGCGCTTGCTTAGACCTTATAGAAGTTACTTTTTTTGCAGGTGTTTCTTCACTTTTACGGATTTCTTGTGTCAAAATTCGCATTTCCTCCTTGGTGAGTTCGCGATAAGCACCTTGTTTTAGCATACCAAGGCGAACAGGACCAACGGAGGTTCGTTTTAAACGAGCGACTTCTAATCCTACTGCCTCACACATTTTTCTGATTTCGCGGTTACGTCCTTCATATAAAACCATTTCAAGCACACCACGTTCTGCTGATTCTTCCAGAACCTTTACTTTAGCAGGTAAAGTCATGCGCCCGTCAATCATTACACCGGTAGCAAGCTTGTTCAGTTGTTCTTCATTGGCGGCAGGGCGAACCGTTACCCGGTACATTTTAGGTACATGATTGGCAGGGTGCATCACTTTATTAGCGAAATCTCCGTCGTTGGTCATCAACAGCAGGCCCTCTGAATTGCGATCTAATCTCCCGATAGGATAGACACGTTCAGGAAAATCAGCCACAAGAGAGGCTACGCATTTTCGCCCTTGCTCATCCTGCATAGTGGTGATAAATCCTCTGGGTTTATGCAAAGCGAGATATAATTTTTCCTGAGCGATATGGATACTTTCTCCGTCAACCGTAATTTGGTCTTTGGCAGAAGCCTTATCGCCGATTTTGGCAAGCTTACCGTTTACTCTTACACGTCCCGCAGCAATGATTTCTTCTGATTTTCTGCGAGAGGCAATACCGCATTCTGCCAATATTTTTTGTATTCTGATTTGTTGTGCCATGTATTTTATCGTCCTTTTTTCATTTTAATTTGAAGTTAAAAATTTTGGTTGATGTGAAAGCCTATGAATCTGCATAAGAAAGGGAGTCATTTGCGACAATAGGAATGTTAGCTACCTTTTTATTTTCTTTATAATAATGAATATACCCTACAACATCTCCTTTTTCTATGGGAGCATAAAGAAAACGCGGAAGATGAATGGCTTTGTTTAAAAGAGCAATTTCTTCCTTCGGCAATGCGATTTCTGTTTTTGTACCGATAATTGGCAAAGTGTCTGCTTCTCCACCCACAACTGCAATTGAAGACTGAAAGTTTTCTTCGTTAAATTCCACTGTTTCAATTTGAGAAAAACCATAGTCAAATAGAGCACTGTGATCACGCCAATCATCCGGAGCATTCAGCGTGACGGCAATCAGACGGACACCATCACGCTCGGCAGCGGATACCAAGCAGCGTCCCGATTTTTTGGTAAAGCCTGTTTTCAAGCCGATGCAACCGTCTACCATTTTTAATAATTTGTTATGGTTTCGATATTGTATGGTTTGCTTAGGATTTTCAAAAGAGACCTTGTAGGAGGAAGAGGCCACGATTTTGGCCAAATCTTCGTTTTTCATTGCTTCTGCGCCGAGAAGAGCCATATCATAGGCGGTAGAAAAATGGTTCTCATCATCAAGGCCTGAGGCAGTGACAAAATTGGTATTCTTCATGCCGATTTTTTGAGCACGCTCATTCATTAATTTAGCAAAGCCTTCATGGGTTTTTCCAATATAAAGTGCTAAGGTGTTTGCGGCATCATTCCCCGAAGACATCATCATGCCTGCGGTGATGTCGTAAAGGGAAAGACGGTAACCCGGTAATAGCCCCATAGAAGAACCCTCTACGGTGACCATTTCTTCTGTCAGTTCTATAATTGGATTACCATGTTGTTCCGCATATTCCAAAGCCAGCAAGGCGGTCATAATCTTTGTGGTGCTGGCCATAGAAAGATTTTGGTCAGCCTGTTGATCGAATAAAACCAATCCGGATTCAGGTTCTAATAAAACAGCGGACTGAGCAGATAGAGAAGGCTTTTTCACTTTTTCCTCTGCTTCTTCTGCTTGGACGGAGAATATTGATGTGCTGGTTAAAAAAATAGAAAATAATAAAAAAGCGAAATATTTCATTTTTAGTTGATACAATCCAATCACCTACCCTAAACACAATATATGAGCAGGATAGGTGATTTTATGCAGAGTAAAAACCATAGAGAATCTAAAAAATCTATTCTTCGGGTTCCGGTGATGTATCAGAAGGTTTTTTGATTAAAGACGAAACCTTGTCCACTAAATCGGGTATTTTTTCAATCGCACGGTCAATCGAACTAAAATAGGGTTCAACTTGTAAGACCTTTACATTTCCATCGGTAATGGCTAAAAAAGCTACCGGACTGATGGTGATACCAGCTCCTGTTCCGCCTAAAAACAAACCTTCCGGTTTAGGGTTCTTGGTAGGCAGGTCTGAACCACCCCCAGCAAAACCATAGCTTACTCTGGAAACAGGAATAATGGTGGTTTTACCGTCCGGTGTGGTGATAGGATCTCCGATGACCGTACTGGCATCGACCATACCTTTAATTTTTTCCATGCTGACATTTAACAAATCATTGACTTGATGATTACTCATAGAATCACAACCTTTTTAAGATTAATTTGAAGTAGATTTTTTTATTGCGGGAGCGGGTGCGTCACTTTGATTCAAACGGCGCAACAACGGGATAGCGCCAAAAAGAACTTTAAAAGCTTCTCCAAGCAGAAAAAAAGCCAAGATAGAAAATTGCGCGGAGAAACTGCCGCTGCTTTCTTCTTTGCTGTAGTCACATACAACAGAGGCAGACTTTTTTTTGCATTTCTTTAAGGTGAAAAGCACGGAATAGGCACCCGAAATAACAGTGCAGGCTTTTCCGTATAATAAAGCGGTATGGTGGGCATCTGTATCTGAAATGGATAAATATAAATGGAAACGATTGATATGCAAATGACTCCACAGGCTTTTTGTTAGTTTACCCAAAAGAGAAGCAATATCTGAAATAAAATCAATTACGCCGGAGATACCTTCACGTTTAAAAAATCGCTTGAACTTGTCTGTTAAATTGCTCTTTTTAGGAGCAGAATCTGACTTGGAAGGAACCTCTTTATCTTTTTGTTTTTTTTGTTTTGGCGAAGCATCCGTTAAATTAAGTTTAAAAAAAAGGAAGTGCAGGCTGGCGTGAAATTCTCCGTCAAAATTCACTTTGATGCGCAGGGGAAATAGCAGTACAATAAAAAGGAATAAGAAAAAAGCTGCCAGGATAAGCAGAGCAACCATATGATACTCCTTTCTGTTAGAAGGCAAGTTGTTCGCTGTCAGAAGATTCGGCGTTTTTTATTTCTGTGGGAGAGGGTAAATCGTCAAGAGAAGAAATACCTAAGCACATGAGAAAGTGGTCGGTCGTGCCGTAAAGAAGAGGTCTGCCGGGCAGTTCTAAACGTCCACGTTCCTCTAAAAGCCCTTTTTGAATCAAACTGCCAATCACTCCCGAGCAATCAACACCTCTTACTTGCTCCACAAATGCTTTGGTAACAGGTTGATTATAAGCCACAACGGCCAAGACCTCTAAGGCAGCTTGTGAGAGCGGACTGTTTCGTTTTAATTCAAGTGTCGCCCGAACTGGTTCGATATATGCAGGGTTAGTGGTCATTTGATATTTATTTTCTATGCACACAATATGAATACCGCTGTGGGGATGATTATACTTTTTCTGTAAAAGCTCCAAGACTGTATGTGTGGTGCCTGCGGTTAATCCTAAGGCTTGTGCAATTTTATCTTCTGCCAAGGGTTCTCCGGCGGCAAAAAGAATGGCTTCCAGTGAGGCGGCTAAATCAATTTGATTCAATCGGAATGCTCTCCTTTCAGTAGTCTTATGGTGGGGCTTTCTTCATGCCCTTCTACGTAAATGCGTTTTCCTTTAATTAATTCCAATATCGCCAGAAAAGCTGCCACGCGTTCTGATTTATCCTTTTTATCTCGGAATATATCTTGAAAGGCAAGAATCGGCTGTTTCCATAGTTTGCGCAGCACAGAAACTACTTGTGAAGAAACGGAAACAATTTTGTGTGAAACAATTCCGGAAAAAGATTCCGGTTTAGGAGGAAGCAGACTTTTTCCTTTCCCAATGGCCATCCAAAATGCAGATAGTAATTCTTGCGGTGTATGATGTCCTTTAAAAAGGGAATCGGTCGGTAATTTGCTGGGTTCACGAGTAAGAAAATCATAAGAAAACATTTTTCCTAAGTTTTCGGCGGCTTGCTTGCATTGTTGATACTCAATCAATTGTCCGGTTAGTTCTGTCTTTAATTCTTCTGCTTCTTCGGGTTTTGGCAATAAGGAAATTGTTTTAATGTGGACCAATCTGGCCGCCATTTCTAAAAATTCACTGGCGATATCCATGTCCTGGTGCTTCATAATTTCAATTTGTTCCATATATTGTGCCAACAATTCAGCGATAGGAATATCATAAATATCTATTTTATGTTTCGTAATTAACGTCAGCAGCAAATCCAAAGGACCCTCAAAGCCTTCAAATTTATATTGTAAATTTTCCATCATTATAAAAGTCCGAATAAATGAAAAGGAGCAGAAGCAATAATGTTCGTTAAAAATTGCTGAGCAATTCCAAGAGGACGGGAGAAAGTACCGCTGAGCATAAGAACAAATAATACCATCATAATCATATTCTGATAACGAGCAAACGAATACATCACTCGGTTAGGCAGAAAAGCCGCTAAAATTTTAGAACCGTCAAGCGGGGGAATTGGCAACATATTGAAGACAGCGAGTGAAACATTGACGGAAATATAAAAAATCAAAAAGCTGAT
>URPG01000109.1 GCA_900549675.1 uncultured Oscillospiraceae bacterium
CCGCCAATATAGAACCTCCAAATATCACACTTCCGCCGGCTTGAAGAATTAGTATGCAGAATACAGCACCCGCACTAGAGGCTGATGTAATACCGATGATATTGGGGTTTGCCAGCGGATTTCTCAGCATGGTTTGAAACACACTGCCGGCCAGTCCAAAGGAGAAACCGGTTGCCATTCCCGCAAGCATTCTGGGCAGCCTTAACGTCCGAATGGTAAACGCTGCATTTTCAATGTTCTCTCCGGTTAACACCCGCACAACGGTAAAAAGTGTTGCCCACCGTCATCATCAGTATGCAAAGAATCACTGTCATCAAAGACAGCACCACACCGACTATCCAATATCTTTTTCTTCTTTTTTGCTGACCTTTTTGAATAATATTGATATTTTCTATATGATTCATGATACCTTTGCCCTCATAGCCGTATAAATTAATATAGGCGCCCCCACAAATGCGGTTACCACACCAACCTCCAGTTCACCGGGATAACTGAGCAGACGGCCAATAACATCTGAAATCGTTAGAATAACAGCACCTGTCAAAGCTGACAGCGGAATGTTATAACGTAAATCAGAACCTACAAACAAGCGCACCAAATGCGGTGCCAAAAGACCGATAAACCCAATCGGACCGGCCAAGGCTGTAGCACTGCCGCACAAAATCACACCTATGGCTGCCGCACAAATTCTTACAAGCCCCGTACGTACACCCAAGCTTGTAGCAGACTCATCTCCCAAAGCCATGGCATTAAGAGCAGGCGCCAAAGTCATGGCGGCAATCACACCGATTATCATAAAAGGAGCCAATAAATATACATATTTCCATGTTCCTCCTCCGATACTGCCAACCTGCCAAAACCGAAACTCATCAATCACGCGCGAGCGAGGAATCATAACCGCACTGATGATGCAGGATAGAGCAGCACTGGTTGCCGCCCCTGCCAGTACCAATTTCATAGGGGTTGTCCCCCCTTTTCCCAAAGAACCAATGCCATATACCAACACAGAGGTAAGCGCAGAACCAAGTAAAGCCAATACAATATATTCGCTTGGAGCGGATATATTAAAAAAAGCAATTCCGCATACCACAAACACAGAGGCCCCTGTGTTCACGCCCAAAATGGACGGGTCTGCAATCGGATTTCTGGTCACTGCCTGCATGAGTGCACCTGACACACCCAATCCGGCTCCGCAAAGCAGGCCAAACAATGTCCTTGGAATTCTTTTTCTGATAACATTGACTCCATATTCTGAAATATCGGGATGAAATAATGCATCTATAATTTCATTTCCTGTCACTTGTCTGGAGCCCAGTGCAATGGATAAAATTATTGTCACCAGCAATAAAATTATCAGCACCAATAAAGTTATTAAAAAATGTTTCGGTAGAAACAGTGCAGACAAGCCAACACTGTTTCTACCGTTTTTTCTATTCTCTTGTATTTTCATTAGTTTTGAATATTCCCAATTCCTTCTGCCAATTTTTCTACATACTCATCAATGGTATAATCAAATGCAAGCGGAGTCGTGGTAAGGGCGGCTGACAAAACCGTACCGCTTTCGATGCTGATGACCGCATTGTTTTTCAAAGCAGGAATTTCTCCCAACACTTCATCAGCCGCTGCGGCCTTATAAGCAGCTTCCGTACTATAACCAATCAAAAAATCTGCATCATATAGCAAATCTGCATTTTCGGCACTAATATCCAATGAATAACTTCCATCTTTTATGTATTCTTTCACACTGTCAGGATACGAAAAACCAAATTCATAGAGAAATTTACAACGTGTATCTTCGGGTGAATAGGCGTGTAAGCTGGAAAGGTCTTTTTCATTAAAGGAAATCCATACAAATTTCTTTCCTGCAAATTCCGGATACTGAGATGCTTTTTCTGCAAGAGTATCCTGCATATGAGCAATTACTTCTTTTCCTTTTTCTTCCATTCCAAGAGCTTTTGCAGTGATGTTGATCCATTCCTCTGTACTGATTGTCCATGCTGTTTTAGGATAGGCCACCACCGGTGCAATCTCACTGAGTAAATTATATTCTTCTTCTGTCAACCCTGAATACGGGGCAAGAATAATATCCGGCTTGCTATCTGAAACGGCTTCATAATCAATACCATCGGTATCCTGAAAAATATTCGGCTCGGTTACACCAAGGTCTTCTAATTTTTCTTTTGTCCAAGGGAGCATACCGCTGTCATCCTGTACACCGTAGTTTGCTGCTGAAAATCCAACCGGTACTACACCCAAGGCTAATACCACATCCTGATTTCCAAAAGCCACCGTAGCAACTCTCTCGGGCTTTTTCTCAATTACTGCTTCACCAAATGCGTGTTCAATTGTTATGGGATAAGCGGCAGAAGTGCTTACCTCAGCCTCTGATTCCTGTGCTGCAGAGGCAGGCTGCGACGCGCTGCTTTCTTGGCTGCTTGCTTCCTGATTTTTGTTTGTGTTCCCGTTTCCGCATCCGGTTATCATAACCATAATGATTAAACCTGCTATGAAACTAATTGCTTTATTTCTCATGGTTCCTCCTGAATTAAAGATCTTATTTTTTAAGTTAGACTTAACTAACAAATGTAATTATACTTACCTCGACACAGTTTGTCAATATTTTTTTGTTAGCTAAAATATTTTTAGCTAATCTATTGCTTATTTTCTTCATTTTTGTTATACTCATTTCTATACCGTACATTACTACACATTTTGCAGAGGAGAACCAATATGGCAGTTATGAAGGATGTTGCCACCCGAGCGGGAGTTTCTGTTTCAACCGTGAGTTTCGTTTTAAACAATACCTATAAACAACATAAAGTAACAGATCGAACCGCTAAAAAAGTGCTGAAGGCCGCTAAAGAGTTGGGCTATCATATGAACAACTCACTAGAAGCATCGCCGCACCACTCGGTAAGAGAAAAAGTAATAGGAATATTTTTTCCGCAGGAAAACAATCCAACCGACTTAGGAATGATTACTGAAAATATATACCAATATACCAATTTGCAGAACTTGCCTTGTAATATGATGGTTTTATCGTATCAAACAACAAAGTTAAATCAGACAATTCAGACGATTGACTGGCATACCTTAGATGCGGCTATTATTATTATTTCCCACACAAAAGAAATGCTGAAACTGGATGATTTTCCGGATGATTGGCCCATTGTTTTTTATAATTATTCAGATTCTCGCTATAACAGCGTTTCATGCAGTTATACAGAATCTGTTAAATTACTCTGTGACATTATCCACACAAAGGGCTACCAAGATATAGCTGTAATTAAAAACGAAAATGCACCCAAAATATGCGACGACTATTTTCTGCAATTTCTTGAACTCTGTGAACAATCCGGTATTCCGATTACTTCTCCTAATTCTATTTCTGTAGAAAACACATATTACGGCGGTGCCATTGCCGCCAGAAAACTATTAAATTCCAGCCGCCGTCCCTCACTGATTTTATCCTCTAACACTGTCTTAGCGCAGGGAGCGATTCCTGTTTTTGCAAGAAACAAATTGTATATTCCCTATGATACGGAATTAGCCTCATTTGGACTGGATACAGACTTACCATATTTGCAAAATCATATTCCTTCTTTAACCATGGTGCTGATTCCCACTTTGGAAATGCTGAAAATTGCCATTGATTTAACCTTTCAATTGATTGAAAATCCGGAAAAGCAACCTGTACAGCGCATTTGCCAATGTCAGTTGGTTTTAAACGAAAGCTTATCCATTTAATTCCTTATGATAGTTTTGAACTCAAACAAACTTAAACTTCACCAAACAAAGGAAAACATGAAAACAGCACGGAGCTTTCTTGTGCAAGAAAGCTCCGTGCTGTTTGTTTATGAAACAATTTATGCGGCATTTTTGCCTTTTCGGACTTTATTTCTTCTGTCAAAGGAACCCTTAGAAGCGTTTTGTGATACCGTACCCGGTTTCTTACCGCCAAAATTTTTCTTTTGATGATAAGGCTTTTTCTTGGCAAAGCTTCTTTTTTCAGCAGGAGCTTTCTCTACGGGAGGCAGGCCCTCTACACGTTTGAGCCGGATGACCGCCTTTGTTTCTCGCATAATCATTTGCAGTTGTCCGCGCTCTTTGGGGTATAAGAACGTATACGCTACGCCTGTATGATTGGCGCGGCCTGTTCTGCCGATACGGTGCACATAATCATCACTGGTTGCCGGTATATCATAATTGATAACAGCCCCCATATCCTGCACATCAATTCCACGGGCCGCTACATCTGTTGCAATTAAAATCTGCGTAAAACCTTTGCGGAAACGGGACATAACCCGGTCACGTTGTGTTTGACGGAGCCCGCCATGCAGGGCCTCTGCACGGATTCCTTTTTCTGATAATTCAGCTGATAGTTTATCAGCCATACTCTTGGTTCCCACAAAGACAAGTGTTTGCTTGTCCGGGCGTTCTTTTAGGAATATTTCAAGCACTCTGTTTTTCATGCCTTTGGATACTTCTGTGTAAAATTGCTCCACAGAGTCAACGGTACGAAATTCCTGTGCTATTTGAATTGTTTTTGGGTCGGTCTGATATGATTCTGCTACTTTACAGATTTCTTTGGATAATGTAGCAGAAAACAAAACAGTTTGCCGTTCTGCAGGAACATTGGATAAAATCATGTCCATGTCATCACGAAAACCCATATCAAGCATACGGTCCGCTTCGTCCAGCACAACTAAGTTCACTTTATCCAGCTTTACGGTGCGGCGTTGAATATGGTCCATTAAACGTCCCGGTGTTGCCACCACAATTTGAGGCTGCTTGCGCAAAGCACTGATTTGTTTTCCGATTGGTTCTCCGCCATAGAGTGCGATAATTCTGACACTGTGTTTAAACGTGGCTAAATTATGCAGAACGGTCTTGGTTTGCAGAGCAAGCTCACGGGTCGGTGAAAGAATAACGGTCTGGATACTTCTGTTTTTTGGTTCTACAGCCTCAATGGCCGGAATGCCAAAAGCACAAGTTTTACCGCTTCCTGTTGGAGATTGAACCAATAAGTCCAATTTCTCAAGCATAGGAGCTATCGTTTTTGATTGTACCGGAGTGGGCTCTGAAAATTTCATTTTAGAAAGACCTTGCAGCATTTCTTCTGATAGATGATGTTGATTAAAATTCAATAGTTTGTAAATCTCCTGTTCTCTTAGATAATAAGTTTATAATGTTTGAAGCAAGGCAGTGTAAAAGATATTGCTTTGCTTTTCGGAAATCTATATACTACAGCTTCCCGCCAGTAAATGATATACAATTCACTGTAATGCCCAAACACAAAAACACATGTTTTTGTAAATCATAAAAACGGGTTAATGACTTACAAAAACATGTGAGACAAAAGCGTATTTAAGCACCTTTATTTATAATATAGTAAAATTGTGTTTTTGTCAATCCAGATTCGCAATTTATTTACAGTCTACCAATTATTTCTGAATTTCTATTGTTTATCAAGGTAGTTTCACATATTGACAAACGCAAAGATTCCGTTATAATAGTTTTATGTGAAACAGTTGCAATTGCAACTATTTCACTAGCAACAAGATTAAATGGAGAATTGCAAATGAAAAATTTTTGGCATCACACAAAAAAATATCGCAAAGAATTTGTCATTGCTGTTTTAGGCATTGAACTAGAAACCTTTTTTGAATTACTTATTCCCATGATTATGGCCGATATTATAGACGTCGGTGTAGCAAATAAAGATAAGGATTATATTCTCATAAAAGGTTTGCAGATGGTTGGCTTGGCAATTATTTCTCTTATTTTGGGGCATATCTGTGTTCGTTATACGGCACGTTTTGGCAATGGTGTCGGGGCTGAAATCAGAAAATCTCAATTTCAAAAATTGCAGACCTATTCTTTTGCCAATACCGACCGATTCAGCACTCCCTCTTTAGTCACCAGACTGACAAGTGATGTCACTACCATTCAAAATTCACTTTCCGGAGGCATGCGCCCTGCTTTTCGCTCTCCTGTTATGATGCTGACGGCTTTGATTGTTTCTTTCCGTTTAAACGCTGAACTTGCTATTATATTTTTTGTTGCCGCCCCTATTTTGGGCATTCTCCTCTTCTTTATTATTAAAAATGTAAGACCGCTTTATACAAAAATGCAAACCGCTATTGATTCGGTAAACCGGGTGATTCAAGAAAATCTTATTGCCATACGAGTTGTCAAGGCTTATGTCAGAGGAGAACATGAAATCACAAAATTCAAAGAGGTAAATGATAATCTGCAAAATTCTTCTAAAAAAGCCTTTATGCTTGCCGCTTTAAATCTACCTGCATTCCAATTTGTGATGTACGGTACCATTTTGAGTATTCTCTGGTTTGGCGGCAACAGAGTTATCATCGGCAATATGCAGGTGGGTGCCTTAACCAGTTTTTTAAGCTATGTGTTGCAGGTACTGAACTCATTGATGATGTTCTCCAACGTATTTTTATTGTTCAGCCGTTCGCTGACCTCATGGAAACGAATTTCAGAGGTTCTGGAAGAAAAGCCTACCATTAACGACAATCGAGCAAGAGATATAAAAATCACAAAAGGCAGCATTGAATTTGAACACGTATATTTCAAATATAAAGAAACAGCGAAAGAATATGTTTTATCTGATATTACATTTTCGATTCCCGCCGGGCAAACCGTTGGCATTATCGGGCAGACCGGATCTGCCAAAAGTACGTTGGTGCAGTTAATTCCCCGTCTGTATGATGCAACAAAAGGCAACATTTACATTGACGGCAAACCAATTTATGAATACACACAAGCTCATTTAAGAGATGCGGTTGGCGTTGTTCTGCAAAAGAACACCTTGTTTTCCGGCACAATAAAAGAAAATCTGCGTTGGGGTAAAGAAAATGCTACGGACGAGGAGATTCAAGAGGCCTGTAGAATTGCCTGCGTAGATGAATTTATTGACCGGCTCGACAACGGCTATGATACTGAATTAGGACAGGGCGGCGTAAATGTTTCAGGCGGACAAAAACAGCGTCTTTGCATTGCCAGAGCTATTTTGAAATCTCCTAAAATTTTAATTTTAGATGATTCCACCAGTGCAGTGGATACCGCCACAGAAGAAAAAATAAACCGTGGCTTAAAAGAAGCCC
>URPG01000110.1 GCA_900549675.1 uncultured Oscillospiraceae bacterium
AAAAAATCTTAATTGATTTTATTTCAAAAATTTTCAAAATTTTCAAAAACAGCTCCTCCACATGATATTACTTTTTCATGTGAAGGAGCTGTTTTTGGTTCATTATTATTTTATTTATTTTGAATTTCTTGCTGCCATGTAAACTTATATTTTCCTGACAGCACTGGATACATATAATATTTTTCTCCGGATATACTATCTCTTTCTTCTGTTAAATTGATAAACTCATCACTACTTCTCACTTTGCCGCAGGGAAAATAGATTTTGGCTCTGCTGTTCGGCGGAATTTCTACCTCATAGCGAATCTCCCCACCCTCATTTTTCCATGCACTTCCTATTCTTCCATAGGGACTGTCGTAATATCCTTTTGCATACGCAAATCCATAAAAAATTGGCTTTAAAATAAAATGATGGTACCCTTCTCCTATTTCACCCCGAATTCCTAGGATATCTCGGTAGAACCATGCACAGACCGCCCCTAAAGAATAATGATTAAAAGAGTTCATGCTGTTATTACCACCAAAACCATTCTCAATCGTATATGAATTCCAGCGTTCCCATATCGTGGTTGCTCCCTGTGTTACGGGATATAACCATGACGGATATTGAGTTTCCACTAGTAAGCGATAGGCGGTTTCATGATAACCATAGTCACTTAAAACCTGATTCATCATAGCAGTACCCACAAATCCGGTGGTCAGCCTATAGTTTAATTCTTTTGTCTTTCGGTTTAAATGTTCCGCCATTTTTTTAGCATTTTCTTCATCAGCCACTCCATAAAAGAGCGGAACTGCGTAAGACGTTTGTGTGTCATTGATTTTACCGTCAATCGTAAGCGTATACCCTTTAGAAGAAACAAATCTCTGGTTCCAATCTTTTTTTACGGTTGCAAAGAAAGCAGAATAGTGTTTTGCATCCTCTATGTTGCCGATTCGTTCTGCTATGGCAGACATAATTTTAGCATCGTAAGCCAAAACCGCATTAAAAATTGCATCATTATCGGTACTCATATCTACGGCCAGCCAATCCCCCAAATGCCCCACGCCCGGTTTTAATAACCCTGCTTCATAATTTTCTTCCAAATAGGACAGATAGCGTTTCATTGCGTCATAGTTTTCTTCGAGAATTCCGACATCGCCTAATTGTGAATACACCGCCCACGGGATAATTACACCGGCACTGCCCCAAACAATACCGCCAAATCCTCCGCCAATGGGCGCAATATCGGCAAAACGTCCATTCTTTGCCTGTACATCCCGGCACGCCTGCATATATCGATAGTATAAGGTGCGTGAGTCAGCATTATATAGGGCAGTAGGTACAAACACTTGTGCGTCACCGGTCCAGCCCATGCGTTCATTTCGCTGCGGGCAATCGGTGGGAATGCTGATAAAATTCGCTCTCTGTGACCATAAAACATTTTGATACAGCCGATTTACCAAGGGATTGGATGTTTCAAAATTACCGTTCAATTGGAGAATAGAGGAAAGCACAATCCCCTTCACTTCCTCGGGTTTGGGTATTTCCTTAACTCCTGTAATCTCCAGATACCGGTAGCCATGAAAGGTAAAACGCGGCATAAAAACTTCACCATCTTTACTTCCTTGGCAGATATAGAAATCCGTACATAGAGCGTCACGTAAATTCTCTGTCAAAGGCAACCCCTGCAAATTTTCATATTCTGGTAAATTTGGATATAAAATTTCCGCATAGCGAATGGTTATTTTTTGTCCCTTATCTCCTTTGAATTTAATACAAGGAACACCTACCATATTTTGCCCCATATCATAAATGTACACATTCGGCCTTACCTCTGTCACATTTTGTGCCGTAAGTTCCGCAATTTTTTGAACGGGTTTATCTCTTTGCCCCACAAGCTTAGGCTCTGTTAGATTACATTCCGGCCATAAATGAAATCCTTTGGCAGTATTTCTAATCGGCACCGGTTTTATCTCAACCGGTTTCTCCCAGCCAATTTTCTGTGACTGCCCCTTAAAAGCTTTCTGATATTCTTCATAAAGGCGGGCATCATGATGTTCCCCATGAAAAAAGCTGGCATAACGAATAGGTCCCTTTGCACTGCACTCCCAATCTTCGGTATCTGTTACCACCACTTCTCGACTTCCATCTTCATAAAAACATACAATTTTAGCCAACAAAGAGGGTCTATCCCCAAAATAATTATGATTGGATACGGTAAAGGTCTGAGAATCACTCCACCAACCGGACGCCAAATAAAATCCTATCACATTTTTTTCACAACAAAAAGCCTGGGTAACATCATAAGTCTGATAATAAATATGCTTATCATATTGAGAGGCTCCCGGCTGAAAGAAATCCTCGCTGATTCTTTTGCCATTGATATGGCATTCATAAATTCCTCGGGCTGTTGTATAAAGTCTTGCCGAGATTAATCTGCTTTCTTTTTTTACTTTTATTTCTCTTTTCAGTATAGGAATGGAGGAATGACTGGGATCAGCCGTAACCTTACTTCCTTTTACAACAAAACACTGTTCCTGTATCTGCACTTCTTTTTTGTTTTGAAAGATGTGGTGCTTTTTATCAGGTGTTTCGTGTAAAAGCACCCCCTGCGGTGTTCTGATATCAGAGATGATTAAATTCCGATAAAAAGCTTTTGTTCCTTCTTCCGCATAAAATCCCACTTCGTTTAACCTGGGAAAGGTCATTACATCATTTTCTCCCAATGGATTTAAAATTCTTCCGACACTAATTTTTTCTCCCGAAGAAAAGACATTATCTTTCTGCACTTCGTCAATTATTTTTCCGTCTAAGTAAGCCTTGGCAGTGTTTCCGAAAACTTCTATCTTTAGGTGGTGTTCTTTCCTTTTATTCTCTTCCGTCAAAATTGTATCAGAAGCATTCTCTAAGTTAAAAATGTCTTTGCTAAAAAAAGGAATATCATCTCTATCCTCCGGATTATAACCCACCCGATAAATTTTTAGTTTCGCAGGTATCTTATGAATATCAATTACATAAGCAATATAGTTTTCTCCCTGCAAGGAATATATATTTTTATATTTGTCTAAAAGCCTATGATCGTTGGCGCCAAAAATCAATCCGGCACAAAAGCCTTCCTGAATATAAAAATTACTTTCAATTGAAAATACGCCCTTGACAGACGCTGCTAAATTATTCGTTTTGGAACCAATCCATTGAGCACCCTCCCACGCTTGCATCGATGGATTCATCAATCCTGTTTCAAAAAAAGAAGAGGAACTTTCATATTCTCCCCGTTCATCCGTAACTGTTACAGTCCAATAATAACGGGTGACAGGCTGCAATTCTTTTCCTTGATATTTTATTTCATGAGAATATTTATTTTTGACAACTCCGCTATCCCACATATCCGATAAATTTTCTTTTGTGCCTACGGTTAATCGGTATGACACTTGCTGTTTCCCTTTTTGAGCCGATTGCATTTGCCAACTGAACCTCGGGGATTGAACATCAATGCCTAAGGGACTTTCTAAGTATTCTGTTTTTAAGTTTTTCAGAAAAAAATTCATATCTTGCTCCTTTTATAAAATGATATATAGAAATTCAATCCAATGATTTTCTATAGAAAGCTGCTTATGAGTGAAACTGTATTTTACTATCCTTTCACACCTCCTACTACAATTCCTTTTACAAAATATTTTTGAAAGAAAGGATAAATCACTAAAATGGGTAGAATCCCAATAACAGCAATTGCCATTCTGATTCCCACGCTGGGCAGTTTACTGATATCCACGTTAGAGCTTGCTGAACTCTGACCGCTGGTAAGAAATTGAATATTGTTGATGATAGTATTTAAAATTGCTTGTATACTAAATAATTTTTCATTGGTAATGTAATACAAGCTATTGGTCCAATCATTCCAATACCCTAAACCAATCATCAACGACATGGTAGCCAACATAGGTTTTGAAAGCGGTAGAACTATTTTAAAGAGAGTTCGATATTCTCCGCAGCCGTCAATTCTAGCTGCTTCAATTATGGCGTCCGGAATTGATGACGTAAAAAAGGAGCGCATAATAATCACATAAAATCCATTTAACAGCAAATTGGGAACAATCAAAGCCCATATTGTATTTTTTACATGAAAGGTCTGCGTCCACATCATGTAACTTGGAACCAAGCCTCCGTTAAACAACATGGTAAAAAAGACAAAAAAAGAGAAGATTTTGCGGCATGGGAGTTCTTTTCTCGATAAAGGATAAGCCAACAGCAATGTAATCAAAGTACCTGTAACTGTACCAATCAAGGTTACCAGCAAAGTAACACCATAGCCCTTCATAATTTTAGAACCGCTTTGGAAAAGATATGTATAAGAATGCAAGCTGAAATCTTTGGGAATAAAACGGTACCCCTCTTGTATTAACGTACTCTCTGCCGTAAGCGAAGACGAAAGCAAAAGCAGAAAAGGTGCCACTGTTGAAACAGACAGCAAGATAAAAATAATATTGAGCACAATTTGTCCGCCTATTTTTTTATTGACCATATTATCCTACCTCCTAAAACAAAGCACTGTCTGCATCTACTTTTTTTACAGCAAAATTAGCGGATAAAACCAAGATAAATCCTAATACAGATTGTAAAAATCCTGCGGCTGAAGCTCTGCCCACATCATTTAGCTGTGTAAGTCCCTTATAGACAAAAACATCAATTGTATCTGTAACCGATGAAATTAATCCAGAGCGCATGGGTACTTGATAAAACAGACCAAAATCCGAATAAAACATTCTGCCGATTGCCAACAGTACCAATGTGATAATCGTCGCCTTTAAACCCGGGAGCGTAATATGCCAAACCTGTCGCCACCGTCCGGCACCATCAACCGTTGCCGCTTCATAAAGCGAGCTGTCTATCCCAATCGCTGAGGCATAATATAAAATACTGGAATACCCAAAACTTTTCCATAAATTCACAATAATTAAAATGAAAGGCCAATATTTACTTTGCGTATACCAACTTATTTTTTCGCCCCCTAAGGAAGCAATCACATTGTTTAAAAAACCATTTTCCTGACTCAAAAAACCAAATACAATATACGACACCACCACCATAGAAATCAAGTAAGGAATTAATATAACAGTTTGATAAACTTTTTTATTGTTTTTTCCCCGTAAAAAATTCAGCATAATTGCTACTGCAACCGCCTAATATAATAAATATAAGGTTATATCCAATTGTATTTCGGATAATATTCAGTGCATCTTGTGTTCTAAATAAATATGTAAAGTTCCCAAATCCTGTCCAACTGCTATCCCATATTCCCTTACTGTAATCAAAGCGTTTAAAAGCAACCACCAAACCGGCCATAGGAATATAATTATTAATGATAAAATATATAATTCCAGGCAACATCATGGATAATAAAGCAATTGAGGTTCGCAGCTGGGCCGTTCCTTTACGCTGTGTCATGAAAATTGTATCAGAGGGTACTCGTTTTTTCATGTAATCTCCCCATTATATTGGGAAAGCCATTAAAAGAATTTGATTTCTGCCAATGGCTTTCCTTTTTATTTCTTATCTGTATTACTTACTCGTTTTTCAAGAATTCATCCAACTGTTTTTGTTTTTCGTCAATAATATCTTGCAGCCCTGCAGCCTCAAATTCACTATTGGCTTGTTTAATTGTACTTTCAATGTCTACAGTACCGGAAATAAGCGCTTTATAGTATTTATCCATGACATTAGAACAGGCTGTATATTGGTCCACCACATTGGAAATGTCAAATGAAAAACCAAAGGCTTTGGATAATGTAGTTTTTTCTTTATTGAACTTAATTAAATCTTCAAAGAAAGTAGCTCCATTGACATCCAACGGATAGGACAGTGCCGAGTACGGTGTGCTCCAAGGAGCATCTGCCATGCCATAGCCAACATCCGATGCGGTCTTTCCCTCGGGAAATGAAATGGTTCCATCTTCATTATGTACATAATGCTTATTCTCAATGCCGTTATTTAATAAAATACCAACTTCTTTATCTGTATACAACAATTCCATAGCCTTCCAAGCGGTATCCTTATCTTTTGCGTTTACATTAATTGCATAGCAAAGTTCTGAGTATGAGTTTGCAACTGACCACGGTTCTAAAACTACCGTACGAATCATTCCTGCAACACCATTTACGCCATAATTGTCAAATTCAGATACTGCTTTATCATTTTGAATCATCGATCTTGCACTTTCGGTATTACTGAGAACATCCTGCATAATATAACCTTTTTGATACCATTTTCTTGTCCAAGAGGCAAAATCCTTAAAATCATCCGTATTAAATAAATTTTCAACTGTTGTGGATTGACCGCGGTCTGCCAATACCCCTAGATACTTTGTATCACCTAGCCCATCCCAACTCCATTGGTTCATAATGGTATCTATATTATGCGGAGCAAGCATATAGCGGTCCGGATATTTTTCATAGACTTTATCAAAAAAAGCATCAATTTCTTCCATGGTTAATTTCTGTTTATCTTCTATCCCGAATTCTTGGGCAATTTCTGTTTTAATGTTTAAACCGAAATAGTTACCGAAATTTCTTAAATTCGGAATGGCGTATATTTTATCTCCTATGGACGTTCCCTTTAACTCTGCATCTGTCCATATCTTCTTAAAATCTTCACTGGCATTAGCATAATACTCTTTTAAATCAGCCAACTGCCCATTTTTAACATACGTGCTTAAAGGCGTCGCAAAAACAGCAATAATATCAACTTCATCTCCTGTCAACAACAAGTTTGATTGCTGCTGCCAGTTGCCAGTATTGATAAACATAAACTCAAAATTCAGCCCGTGCTTTTTCTCTGTAATTTTATTGATTTCTTGCTGTACTTCTGGGGCATCCGGTAAATCATAAGCTGCCGGAATCGCAACCACTACTTTTTTCACTTCTCCAGTAGATGTATTCGCTTGAGAAGCTGAATCATTCTCTGTTTTTGAACCTTGTCCATTGTTTCCACAAGCTATTAGCGTTATGCAAATCGCAGAACTTAACAGCAATGAGAAAAATCTCTTTAGTTTGCTTTTCATATTAACCCTCCATCACTTTATGTAGTTTGTAGGTATATATTAACAAAATAAAAAGTCTTTTTCTTCTATTTTTATGATTTTTATT
>URPG01000111.1 GCA_900549675.1 uncultured Oscillospiraceae bacterium
CGTGCAGACAAACTCATTGAAGATAAAACGCAAGAATCTGCCGACGGCTGGTCCAATGAAAAAATGATGGAGTTTATCCAAGAAAATGATATTTGCTGTCCAAATTGCGGCAGTAAAAATTTCACAGATATCCGCCAATTTAACCTGATGTTTAAAACTTATCAGGGGGTTACCGAGGATTCTAAGAGTGAAATTTACTTGCGTCCTGAAACCGCCCAAGGTATTTTTGTGAACTTCAATAATATTCAAAGAAGTTCCCGCAAGAAATTACCGTTTGGTATCGCCCAAATCGGTAAATCTTTCCGCAACGAAATCACGCCCGGCAACTTTATTTTCCGTATTCGTGAGTTTGAGCAAATGGAGCTTGAATTCTTCTGTAAACCGGATACCGACTTAGAATGGTTCCATTATTGGAAAGATTACTGTAAAAAGTGGCTGTTTGATTTGGGCATAGAAGAAGAAAGTCTGCGTTTCCGTGACCATTCTGCCGAAGAGCTTTCGTTCTATTCAAAAGCAACCACCGATGTGGAGTTTATGTTTCCCTTTGGTTGGGGTGAATTATGGGGGATTGCAGACAGAACCGACTATGACCTCAAACAGCACCAAGAACATTCCGGCAAAAGCTGTGAATACTTTGACCAAGAAGAAAACAAGCACTATATTCCTTATGTGGTGGAACCTTCCTTGGGTGCAGACCGTATGGCACTGGCATTTTTGTGTAACGCTTATGACGAAGAAAAAATTGATGACAAAGATACCCGTGTAGTCATGCGTTTTCATCCGTTCTTGGCTCCCTTCAAAGCGGCTGTATTGCCTCTTTCTAAAAAGCTGGGAGAAAAAGCACAAGAGATTTATACCATGTTGTCAAAACATTTTATGGTTGATTATGACGATGCCGGTTCTATCGGTAAACGTTATCGCCGCCAAGATGAAATCGGTACCCCTTTCTGTATTACGTTTGACTTTGACAGCATAGAAGATGGCTGTGTGACGATTCGTGACCGTGATACCATGCAGCAGGAAAGAGTTTCCATTGATTCATTGGTAGACTTTATTCAGAAAAAAATTGAATTTTAAATGTTCATACAATAAAATCCCCGATGAATTTCGTAAAGAAATCAATCGGGGATTTTCATATTTATGAATTAATCATTACTCATACCGGATGAAAAGCATTAAACAGCTGTATAACCGCCGTCAACGGGAAGAATAGTGCCTGTTACATAGGAAGATTCATCACTGGCAAAGAAGATAGCAGCAGAGTTGAGTTCTCCCTCGCGACCATAGCGGCCCAGTGGAACAGTGGATTTCATGTAAGCTTGGAAACTTTCGGTATCCAATGTTTCCTGTGTAAGCTCGGTAGCAAAATAGCCGGGACAAATGGCATTGCAGGTAATGTTATATTTGGCAAGCTCAGCGGCAACAGCTCTGGTGAAGTTTACAACACCGCCTTTGGAGGCATGATAAGCAACGGTATCAATGGCTGTGTTGCCGACCAAACCATACATAGAGGCAATATTGATGATTCTGCCATATCCGTTCTCCTTCATATTTTTTGCGAAGGCTCTTGTCACTTTGAATACACTGGTAAGATCTGTGTCAACGGTGAAATCCCATTCTTCATCTGTCATCTCAATAACACCGGCATTTTTTGCCGAACCGGCACAGTTAACTAAGATATCCACTTTGCCAAATTCTTCTAAAGCGGCATCAGCGGCGGCATTTACAGATTCTGTATCCGTAACGTCACAGCGCAGCGGTAAAACCTTTACGCCGAGTTCTTTTAATTCGGCGGCAAGAGATTCCAGTCTTTCCAGTCTTCTGGCAGTGATAACTAAATCAGCACCCTGTTCTGCAAAACCTTTTGCCATTTGTGCACCTAGACCGGAAGAAGCCCCTGAAATAACGCAGACACGTCCTTTTAAATTAAACATTGATAGCACTCCTTAAATCGTTAAATTATAGTTGCAATATTGACTATATTTTAACATAATAACAAAAAAAGGTCAATGAAATATAATATTTTTACAAATATAGTATAAAAACTAAAAAGTGAATCCTGTTACTGCCTTTTGTGAATAACCGGCAAAATTTGGTTGGATACGCTGACGATTTTTCCCTTTTTATAATAGACACGGGGTACTCGCTTGCCGATATCACAAATAACTTCATAATTGATGCTTTCCTGATAACCAGCGAGTTCGTCGGCGGTAATCTCTTCCTCACCGTCACGACCGATTAACGTAACCTCATCACCGATTTGCACAGAATCCAGTTTGCTGGCATCAGCCATTAATTGGTCCATACAGATTCTCCCCACAATTTTACAGCGTTTTCCGCCTACCAGAACATCAGCACCGTTTAAAGATAAAATGCGCGGATATCCGTCGGCATATCCAATGGGTACGGTAATAATTTTCATAGCATGTTCTGCCGTAAAAATGCGGCCATAGCTTACTGTATCGCCTTTTTGTATGAGTTTCACATGGGAAACTACTGATTTTAAAGCAAGCGTCGGATGTAATTTTTGATTATGTTGAACTTTAGCGGACGGATAAAGTCCGTATAAAATAATACCCGCTCTTACCATATCCATATGCGTCTGCGGATAATCTAAAATAGCCGCACTGTTTGATACATGACGCAGGGGAAAGGTAAATCCATGCTGCTGTAATATTTGACAGGCACGGGTAAAACAGTGCATTTGATGTTTTGTAAAATCTTTTCCGTCCTGTGCTTCATCAGCAACGGCAAAGTGTGTGAAAATTCCCTGCCAGTCAAGATGCGGCAACCGACACACAGAGAGCAAAGGTTGAATTTCTTCTTCGGTGGGAGATTCAGAAAGGTGGAACCCAATACGGTTCATACCGGTGTCGATTTTTAAATGGGCTTTAATTTCTACCTGCTGTTTTACGGCTTCTGCCGAAAGTTTTTGAGCGTAATCCCATGCATAGACGCATTGAGAAATATTTTGTTCGCTTAGTGTTTTAACATGAGAAGTAGGGGTATAACCAAGTACCAAAATAGGAATAGAAATACCACTTAACCTAAGCTGTAAAGCTTCTTCTAAATTGGAAACAGCAAAAAAATCAGTTCCTAAGGCTTGCAGTTCTTCTGCCACCCGTACGGCTCCGTGCCCATAAGCATCGGCTTTAATCACAGCGCAGAGTTTGGCGGAAGGGGCTATCGCTTTACGGATTTGTTGGTAATTATAGGCAAAGGCATCTAAATTAATTTCAGCCCAGGTTCGCTTTAAAATATCAGTCATAATGGCTCCTCGGTATAAAAATATAAACTTTAAATCATTAAGAAGAAAAGTTATTTATTTTTCAGCAATTCAATTTATTTTAGTCTATTGTATCATAAAAAAACATCAGAACGCAATATTAAGGGTGTTTGCTTCTTTCAAGACAGAAAAAAAAGAAAAAAACAGAAAGGAATTCTATCAAAAGATAAATATTTCGGTTTTCTTACAATCCTTTTAGATTGATAGATTTTACTTGAAAAAGCAGTATTCTACTGTATAATAGAAAGCATAATAAGCACGATAGCATCTCCGGCGGAGGATATATATGTCGCGAAAAGAAAAAAGATTGAGTAAGAGAACACAAGAAGAAATGCATATTGAAACTCGGGAAAACCGAGCCGTGGAACGTTTTTATCCCGACCCTATGACGGGACTAACCACTGAACAAGTCATCATACGTCACAAACAAGGGCTAAACAATATTGATAACAGTGTAAAAGGGAAAACAGAAAAACAAATTATTTTGAGTAACCTTTTCACTTTTTTTAATATCCTAAACTTTTTGCTTGCCATAGCCTTGGTTTTGGTAGGGTCTTATCGGCAGACTCTTTTTATGGGGCAGATTATCTCTAACTTATTAATCGGCACATTTCAAGAGATTCGTTCAAAACGTACCATTGATAAATTATCGTTGCTTTCTTCACCGAAAGCGGTCACTATTCGTGATGGTAAAAAGCAGAATGTGCTGGTCAGTGAAATCGTACTGGACGATGTGCTGCTGCTTTCTTCTGGAAATCAAGTTTCCTCAGACAGCGTGATTACCCGCGGCGAATGTGAAGTGAATGAATCACTGATTACCGGAGAATCAGACCCTATTTTAAAACGGGAGGGGGACCATATTCTTTCCGGCAGCTTTTTAGTGAGCGGGAAGTGTCTGGCACAGGTTGAACATGTCGGACCTGAAAATTATGCCAGCCAGATTACAGGCAGTGCCAAAGTGCTTAAAAAACGAAATTCTGAAATCATGAATTCAATTGACACCTTAATTAAAATTATTGGTTTTGGTTTAATTCCGATTGGCGCATTGCAGTTTTACAAGCAAATTCAGGTGCTGCAGCAGCCACTGCAGGGAGCAGTGAATCAAACGGTAGCCTCTCTTATTGGTATGATTCCGGAGGGACTCGTTTTGCTTACGAGTATCGTGTTTGCCGTCAGTATCGTAAAACTTTCCCGCCAAAAAACCTTAGTGCAGGATTTATACTGTGTGGAAACATTGGCACGAGTGGACGTGCTTTGCTTGGATAAGACAGGTACTATTACCGAAGGCACGATGCAGGTTGATGAATTGATACCGTTCAATGGGTTTTCCGAAGACGATATGGCAGAGCCGCTCTGTGCTTTAGTAAATGCTTTGCCGGATGACAACCCTACTTTTTTGGCAGTACAGGAACGGTTTCAAGGAAATACAGATTGGTTGGCACAGGATGTTGTACCTTTTTCTTCGGCACGTAAATGGAGCGGTGCCTATTTTGCTGGCCGGGGCAGCTATTTAATGGGAGCCGGCGAATTTATTTTAGGCAGTGCATTTGAATCCATTCGTGAGATTGTAGAAACTTATTCTCAAAAGGGTCAGCGTGTTTTGCTGGTGGCGCATTCCCCAAAACCTTTCAGTGATAAAGAAGTCCCCGAGGATTTGCAGTGCTTGGGTTTGATTTTAATCAGCGATAAAATCCGCCGTGAAGCACGAAGAACTCTTCGTTATTTTGCGGATCAGGGGGTAGATTTAAAAATTATCTCGGGTGATAATGCGGTGACGGTTGCCAACATTGCGGCAAGAGCGGGTTTGCAGGACGCAGACCATTATGTGGATGCCACCACCTTGGAAACAGAAGAGGATATCCAATATGCCGTTAGAAATTATTCTGTATTCGGACGTGTGACGCCGCAGCAAAAGCTTGCCTTTGTACGTGCATTAAGAGCAGACGGACATACGGTGGCCATGACAGGTGACGGTGTAAATGACGTTTTGGCTTTGAAAGAAGCAGATTGCAGTATCGCCATGGCATCCGGCAGTGATGCCGCCAAAACGGTTTCTAGTTTAGTGCTTTTAAATTCCAGTTTTGCGCCCATGCCGCTTATCGTGAAAGAAGGACGACGCTCTATCAACAACTTACAGCGTTCAGCTTCTCTGTTTTTATCCAAAACCATTTTTTCAACGCTGATTAGTTTAATGTTTTTGTTTTTGCCGTATTCCTTCCCGTTTGACCCCATTCACCTAACACTCATTAGCACCTTTACCATTGGAATTCCTTCCTTTATTTTGGCATTGGAACCTAACCGGGAACGTGTCACAGGCAGGTTCCTCTCCAATGTGATGAAGCTTTCGGTGCCTGCAGGTTTAACCATGGCGACCAATATGTTGGTGCTTTCTGCGTTGGGTCCAACCTTTGGGATTAATAATGATCAATTTTCAACATTGGCTGTGGTTGTGACTTCGCTGACAGGTTTTATCATGCTCTTTAAAGTGTGCTCACCCTTTAATGCTTTAAGAGCAACCTTGTTTATATCTATGATGGCGGCAACTTTCTTATTGGCGCTGTTTATGGGCGATTTTTTTGCTCTGGAGGTTTTTACCATTCCTATGTCTTTGGTGCTTATTGTCACCTTTATTTACTCTGTTTCTATGATGTTATCATTGATTCATTTGGTGGATCATGTTCTTTCGGGTAAACAGAAAAAATTTAGACAAATGATTCCCATATATCGAAAATCCAAGTCACAAAAGAAAAAAAAACATTCGGCCTAAACAAATAAAATACTTTCACAATTGATAGCGTACAAAAAAGCAAGGGACAGTAAAATTCTGTGCCTTGCTTTTTTTATTTGTAAATTGGTCTATATTATTTTACTCTATATTTTTTCAAAAGCCGATAAGCCAAAACGGACAGCAAAATATAAAATAGGGCAAAAAAGATAATATGCCCCGGCCCGAGAGGATATGGTGCGACATCTCCCTGCTTGAAAAGCAGTAAAGATAAAATGCCTGTAAGCATGGATAAAGGCATAAAAAGAGAAATAACAATATTGAGCCAAGTGATGAAAAAAGACGGCTTGTCGCTGGAGAGCGCTCGGCCAATAAAATATCCTGCACCGCCAATTGCCTGAATAATCATAGAGCCCCAGACCACGCTGATGGTTTGATCAGAATACCAGCCGCCGAAACCGCAAAACAAACCAATGAATATAAAAGCAGTGGAGGCGACATATAAAATCTGACTTGTTGATTTATTGTCTTTCTTCGGCTGATGGTCTTCTAAGACTGTTCCTTTAAGAATATAGTCGGTGCTTACACCAAAATATTCGCTTATGGCAACAATCCTTTCTAATTCGGGAACGCTTTGTTCACTCTCCCATTTAGAAACCGCCTGCCGTGATACCTGAATTTGTTCAGCGAGCTCTTCCTGCGAAATGCCCTTCGATTTTCTCAGAGATTGAATTCTATTTGCATAACAGTTCCTCCTTTTCTACTTTTATCATACATAATAAGCAGTTGCATGACCACCAACTTAACTTGGGGATTTGTCAACTGACGGTTGCTGTTACATTTTTTCATCTTTTTAGGGCAAATTTAAGGTTCAAAATCAAACTTTATCATAGTTAAAAAATTTTATAGCGCTTCTCAATACAACGTGACCGGTAATTTACAGATTGAATGAAATATTATTATAACATAATATTGAAGCAAACAAATAGTTAA
>URPG01000112.1 GCA_900549675.1 uncultured Oscillospiraceae bacterium
TTTTCAAAATGCAAATGGATTGGAAGCTACCGGTATAGCGGATTCGGAAACACAAAGACTTCTTTTTGCGGCTAAAGATTCTGTAGCCAGTGCTGATGATTCTAATAGTACTGCTCCCGATAAAAATCCTGATATGAGTCAATCTCCTGCAAATGATGTTGATACGACATCAGAGAATGACAGCGCAGAATAAGACTAGAATTGAATTAAAAAGGCAGCTTTTAAAGTGATTTGGTTCTGAGTTGTTTTGTTTTTTAACAGATTGTTAGTAAGAAACCTAGAAATAACTGCTGTTAAACAGGAGTTAAAAAAGATAAAAATGAAAGGTCTGACTGATTTTATTCAGTCAGACCTTTTTGAAGGTAAATGATTAATTGTAGTGTTAGAGATTTTCTTGAATCCAAGCAATGTCTTCTTTTAGGCAGCTGATTCTATCTTTATCGCCGTAATTTGCTTCACGTTCAACGACATAAATTACATCAGCTTTTTGGCTGTCAGCAGCAGCTTTTACAGCCTTCCAGTCTACAATTCCTTGACCTTGAGCGCAATTCAAACGGTCACGTTCTTCCATCAATTTAATAAATTCTGGCGGCAGAATCGGTTTTCCGTCTTCATCCAATTCAAACTTATGACTGTCACCTTTTTCATGACGGGAACTGGGTTTATTGGCTCCGATTACATCGCTGTTTTCTTTGATATGAATGGCGCAAATTCTGCCGGCATGTGCATGAATATAAGCAACGGGATCAACTCCGGCAGCGGATGCCCAGCCACAATCAATTTGAAATTCCACATAACTCGGATCACAATTTTCAATCAAATGATCCATGAGATATTTTCCGTCTACTTTATAAAATTCATCGGTATGGTTGTGATAACCTGTTTTCATCCCATACTTAGCAGCTAATTTCCCGAAACGGTTTAAATCAGCGGCGACCTCTTTTGCCTCTTCAACCGTGTTGAAAGGAGCAGCAGGACAGATAACATATTTTACACCTAACTGGGCTAAATAGGGAATATCTTTTTCCATTTTATCCAGACCCACATGAGCAGAGGTGGCTTTCATACCGGTTTCATTTAAGACTTTTTGCAGTTCTTCAACCGGAATATCATCGTAGCCACCGGCAAACTCCACACCGGTAAAACCGATTTCTGCAGCAGTGCGAATACGTTCGATGACATTCAAGGGGTTATCCCAGCCAAAGGAATACAACTGAACATGAACTTGCTTCATAGTGATTCTCCCTTATATGAACTTAGTCAAAATAAACTGCTTTGCCTGTTCTGTTGGATTCATAAATACCGTCCAAAATCTTAGTGACAATATATGCCTGGTCAGCGGTCACAAACAAGTCACTCTCGCCTCTTAATGCTTTGACCCAATATTCAGCTTCCAAGGATACAGGAGCAGGTCCGTGGCTGAATCCGGGGATATAAGGGGGGATTTTATCGCCAACCTGTGTGATTGCCTTTTGTCCTGCAACAACATGGTTTAAACGAACAACTTGGTCAATGGTATCCAATCCGCCCTTAGTACCGACAAACAAAGCGGTAGCTTCATTATTGGCACCAGCGGCTTCTGCCATATTAATCGCCCAAGAAGCACGCAGGTTAATCACAGCGCCGTTTTTCATTTTAATGTGACCGACAGCAGAATCTTCTACTTCAAAAGTGGTGTTGTCCCAATAGTCATGGTTTACACCATTGCTTTGACCTTGCTCTTCACCGGCAAGAGAACGGCCGAGTTTTTCAAAGGCGGTACCGACAACATATTCAGGCTCATAATTGTTCATGGCAAAAAGAGTAAAGTCAAGAGCATGAGTGCCGATATCGATTAAAGGACCGCCGCCTTGTTTGGATTTATCAGTGAATACACCCCAAGTTGGAACACCTCTGCGGCGAAGATAAGTAGCCTCAGCGTAATAAATTTCACCCAAATGGCCGTCATCAATTACTTTTTTAGCAATTTGATTGATGGGGAAGTGACGGTACTGATAGCCGATTGTCAAAAGCTTGCCGGATTTATCTCTTGCTTCAAGCATTTTTTTAGCATCTGCTTCTGTAGCAGCCATTGGCTTTTCACAAAGAACATGTTTACCTGCTTCCAAAGCAGCCACTGTAATTTCACAGTGAGCAATGTTTGGGGTCAAAACATGAACAGCGTCAATGGATTTGTCTGCCAATAAATCATGGTAGTCTGTGTATACTTTAGCATCAGGGGTACCATACTCTTTGGCAGCTTTTTCAGCTCTTTCAGGAATAAGGTCACAAAAGGCAACCATATCCACAAATTCTTCTTGCTGTTTCATACCGGGAAAATGTTTTCCGTTGGCGATACCGCCGCATCCGAGATCCGACGCACGTGGTCGCGGCCCATGGCGCCGCATCCGATGAAACCGATTTTTAATTTAGACATCAATAACTCCTCCTAGTCAATCACGCCCGAGGCGTGTTTTTATGTATCGCTTACATTTTAGTACAAAGGCCATGAAAAGTAAAGGGAAAAAAGATGCTTTGTCCGAAAAAGTTTTGTTTAAAATTTTAGTGAAATTGTTATGTTAAAAAAACTTTATACCTAACAGTAGTGTTTACCCTGTACAAAAAATCATCGATTTTGAGAGAGGGATTTCGTCGGTTAGCAATAAACAATATATAGACCATAAGGTAAACTGCGAAAGGGGTAGGATTAAGTTTTCTTATTGCTGTCATTTATCAACCAAAGGACATTAAGCAGGATTGTGACCAAAACAAGAACGGCTACAATCCAAGATAAACTTGGAACGATATCCATAAGGGAAGACCAATCTTCTCGGCCGACATTGCGATTGATTTCAAAGATTTGTAATACCAAAGACAAGGAGCAGGCACTGAAGCTTATCATAGGAATCATCACCTTATTTTTAATCTTATGGGATAGACTGATAGCAAACACAGGAACAAGCCACGCAGAAATTCCCAAGAACAAACTTCCTAAATTTAGAAATTCAACCATAATAAAATAACCTCTTTAATTTGTTTGTTGATAGGTCTAATACTAAGAAATAAAAAGTAACGAAACAGGAAATAGAGAAGACTTTCTTAAAAATCAAAAAAGAACAGCAAGATTTTGCTGTTCTTTTTTAGAATATTATCTATTAATATTGTTTTCCCCAATAGACCATATGCTTGGCAGGCTTGCCACAGCAAACACAAGTATCGGAAAGATGTTCTTCTTCAAACGGAATACAACGCGATTTCACCCCGCCTGTTTCATCTTTGATCTTATCCTCGCAGGCACTGTCGCCGCACCACATGGCTTTGATAAAGCCGAGTTTATTTTCGGCGATATCCAAAAATTCCTCATAGTTTTTGGCAACAAATGTTTTGGATTTCAGATTTTCCAAGGCACGCTGATAAAGAGCGTCATGTAAATCCTGCAAAGCTTTATGAATAGCTTCTTCCAAATTATCCAAGGAAACAAAGATTTTTTCTCGATTGTCACGGCGCACCAAAACACATTGATTTTTTTCAAGATCTTTCGGTCCGATTTCCAAGCGGAGGGGGACACCCTGCATTTCATATTGGGCAAATTTCCAACCGGGAGAATTATCACTGTCATCCAATTTGGTGCGGAAGGTTTTAGAAAGCTGTGCATAAATTTCATTGGCTTTTTCCAATACACCTTCCTTATGTTGGGCAACAGGAACAATAGCAACCTGAACCGGAGCGATTTTCGGCGGCATAACCAATCCGTTGTCATCTCCGTGAACCATAATAACAGCACCAATCATGCGGGTAGAAACACCCCATGAGGTTTGATGCGGATGTTGTAAGGTGTTGTCACGTCCGGTAAAAGTAATGCCGAAGCTCTTGGCAAATCCATCTCCGAAATAGTGAGAGGTACCGCCTTGCAGGGCAACACCGTTGTGCATCATGGGCTCAATGGTGTAAGTGGCTACCGCACCGGCGAATTTTTCTTTCTCTGTTTTTTGGCCGATAACAGCCGGAATGGCCAATGTATCACGATAAAAGTCGTTGTATACATGAAGCATGCGCAGCGTTTCTTCCTGTGCTTCTTCAGCTGTTTCATGCATGGTGTGTCCTTCTTGCCAAAGAAACTCGGAAGAACGAAGGAACGGACGAGTGGTTTTTTCCCAACGCAGTACAGAACACCACTGATTATATAATTTCGGTAAATCCCGATAAGATTTAATGATTTTTTGATAGTGTTCGCAGAAAAGAACCTCGCTGGTAGGTCGAATGCAGAGCCTTTCTGATAATTTTTCATTGCCGCCATGAGTAACCCAGGCGACTTCAGGGGCAAATCCCGCAACATGGTCTTTTTCTTTTTGCAACAGACTTTCCGGAATCAACAGAGGCATATAGACATTTTGCACGCCCACTTCTTTAAAGCGTCTGTCCATATCATGCTGCATATTTTCCCAAATGGCATAACCGTAAGGCTGTAAAATCATGGATCCTTTGACGCTGGAATAATCCATTAACTCGGCTTTTTTCACAATATCCGTATACCACTTGGAAAAATCAACGTCCATCGAAGTGATGTCGTTGACCATCTTTTTTTGCTCTGCCATAAAAACATCCTTTCTTACGAAATATTTTCAATACATATTATATGTACTGTATTCGTCCTATTATATACCTGTGACATTTTTTTTGCAAGAAAAAAAGACACCCTTTTGCTGTAAGGCGCTGTTCCTAGATGACAACGCCGAACACAACTCGTATTTCTCACAAAAGCAAGAAAAACGCAAAGGTGTCAGAATATTAAAATCAAACTGCTGAACTTAGATGGACTGATGACCTTCGATATAAGAAACCAAATCACCAACAGTTTTGATATTTTCAACTTCTGTGTCAGGAATTTCAACTTCGAATTCGTCTTCAATAGACATGAGTAAATCTACAACATCCAAAGAATCTGCACCTAAATCGTCTGCAAGAGTAGAGTCAGCAGTGATTGTTTCTTCCTCAACATCAAACTGTTCGCTTAAAATCGCTTTTACTTTTTCTAAAATCATTTGTAAAGCCTCCTAAAAAATATTAAAATATTATGTGAAAGACTGTTTTCCGCAGCTTCGTATTTCTTATCCGTATTATATGGACAAATTTTTGAAGTTATGATACAATTCATAGCAATAACGGAAAATATTTTCGGCACAGCCGTGTCGTTCAAATACATTTTATTGACTACTGCATGGTTTGTCAATACAAAAATACAAAATTTTCTTTTCTTGCATTTTTTCAAGCCTGCATTTGCATTACTTTTTGATACAGGAGAGCAGATATGAAGACACAGAGAGCAGCTGTAATCGGCCATCCGATTCGACATACAATGTCACCTTTTATCCACCAAAAACTTTTTCAGCTATCCGGAATTCCTATGGAATATCAAGTGCTGGATATTGAAAATCTATCCGAAGAGATAAGACAGCTGAAAAAATTAGATGTATTCAATGTTACAATTCCATATAAAGAGAAAATTATTCCCTATTTAGATGAATTGGATGATAAAGCAAAACTTTTTGGCTCAGTGAATACCGTTCAAGTAAAAGATGGCAAGATGAAGGGTTATATTACGGACGGAACAGGCTGTTTGCAGGCTATTGAAAGCGCAGGAGTAAATCTGAACCAGCGAATTTTAATTTTAGGAAACGGCGGTACGGCCCGTGCGGTTGCTTTTGAAATTGCGTATAATTATTCTGACTTTGACATCACACTGGCTCACCGTAACGGTTCGGCAGAAAAAGCAAAAAAAATTGCCGATGAAATTTTCTCTTTCACAAAAAATCAGGAAAGAAACGGCGGAACCATTACCTGCCTTTCTTACAAAGAGTTGCCTGAAAACGGAGAGTATGAGGTGCTGATTAACGCCACCAATGTGGGCATGTATCCAAATACGGAGGATTCGCCCGTTGACTCATCTGTTTTGCGAAATTGCCGCGCTGTGTTTGATGCCGTATTCAATCCGGAAGAAACCTTGCTGCTCAAAACGGCAAAGCAAATGGGAATTCCGATTATCAAAGGAATTGGGATGCTGGTTCGTCAGGCAGCAGCAGCTCATGCCTGTTGGTATCAAACAACATTTACAAAGCGGGATATTGAGCAATTATGTGAGGACGCAACGAAAGAAATGAATCGTATTTTTTATCATAAATAAGGGTGAACATCGTGAAAGAAAATATTGTTTTATGTGGTTTCATGGGGTGCGGAAAAACCAGTGTAGGCAAAATTTTAGCACAAAAAACCGGAAGAACTTTTTGCGATACCGATTTATATTTAGAAGATAAGTTCGGCATGGAAATTACTGAAATTTTCAGCAGGTACGGGGAACAGCGCTTTCGTGAAATGGAAAATGAGGTCGTGAAAGAGGTTTCTGCGAAACAAAATATGGTCATTGCTTGTGGAGGCGGAACTGTTTTGCGGGAGGAAAATGTAAAAATCTTTCGGGAAAATAAAAGTAAGATTTTTTTATTAGACACACCAATTGAAATGCTGCAAGAACGATTGTCCTCAGACGTTAAACGGCCATTGTTACAGAAGCCCAACCGGCAGGAGATTATTGAAGAGTTGTATTCTGAACGAATCCATCAATATAGAGCCGCGGCGGATGAAATTATTCCGGCCGGTATGCCCGTTATTGCTGTTGTTAAAAAAATGATGAAAGAATATCTGTAAAATGAATGTATAAGGGTATAGGCAAATGGCAAAAACCTAAAACTAAATATGGTGATTTTTATGCTTAAGTATTGTGAAGTATCAAATATAGATAAATAAGCATAAACTGCCGGCGATAAATAAAAAACGGAAAAATTCTGCAAAGAGAATCTATTGAAAAGTGATGCTCTCTTTTTTCAACAATTTATGAATTTTGTAGGTTTGTCAAACATATTGGACAGAGAAAGCAGAAAGAGCTTCAATAGGAGAAAGCCA
>URPG01000113.1 GCA_900549675.1 uncultured Oscillospiraceae bacterium
AACTTCTTCCCTCCTGTTTTCTTCGGAGAATGAAGATACTTCTCCTGTATTGCCGTCTTTATTCTGATTTTCTTCCTGCTTAACTTCGTCCGCTGGCTCTGTTTTTATCTGAGATTCTGGAGCGGCTGAATTTTTTGCTTGTGGATTTTCCTGCGCCGATTCACTGTTTTCAGCCTTATAGTCATTGCTCATTTGCGTTCTCCTTATCTTCTTGATTCTGCTCAATCTCTTGTGCGCAAGCCGGAATAGTTCCGTCTACGATTTGTGCATCTAAAATATCACTTTGACTATATTCTCGCTTTTTCTCTGAACCGCAATTCTTCTTGGGAATATAGAAAGAAAATTTTGTATATTCGTTTACTTTGGAGCTGACATTAATTTCACCGCCATGCAGCTTGATAACTGTTTTTACAATAAACAAGCCCAGCCCCATACCATTTTTGTCACGGCTGCGTGATTTATCCGTTTTATAAAAACGGTCGAATATCATCGGCAAATCTTCCGGCTCAATACCAATTCCGGTATTTTCAATATCTACACAAATTCTATCGATACTGTCTACCAGTTTAAAAGAGATGGTTCCGTTTTCATTGGTGAATTTCACAGCATTCTCAATTAGATTATATACCACCTGATGAAGTAAATCCTGATCCCCGAAAACAATCTGTTGTCCAGCCTCATCCAGGCCGCGGATTTCAATTCCTTTTTCATCAATGATTTGTTCAAAGGTTAAAAGTGCAGAAAAAATAGTCTGTGTTAAATCAAAACAGGTAGGATGAATCTGCATTTCACCACTGTCAATCTTCGATAAATCAAGCATTGATTTTACCAATCGGGAAAGCCTTTTCACTTCATCAGAAACAATTTTCAAATATTTTTTTTGCTGATTTTCCGGAATTGTGTCATCTAAAATTCCATCAATAAAACCGGCTATTGTTGTCATGGGGGTTTTTAGCTCATGAGAAACATTGGCAATAAAACTTCTTCTCATTCCCTCGCTGTTTGATAAAGAATTTGCCATGTCATTAAAGGCTGAAGCCAAATGCCCCACTTCGTCTTCTGAATGCACCGGCACTCTAACCGAGAAATCACCGTCACCAAAACGACGAACTGCCACAGACATATTGCGCAGGGGCTTTATCATATTGTAAGAGAATAATCCCATTAAGGTAAACGTAATGAAAAAAGTGGGTAGCATCGCCAATAAAAAAATATTCAAAACTTTCTGCTGAATGGAGTTGATTGGAGAATCACTGGTAGAGGCAAATACAGCACCCACAAATGCAACTTTATTGTTACTGTCTGTCACATAAATCGGAACAGCCACCGTGAACATCTTGCTTTTGTAAAAGCCCCCCAAATTTCCTCTTTCCTGATAAGCAGGAATATTGGTTCCTGCTTTCACAATTTGGGTCATAATGTCACTTGGCAAATACTCTTTTTCAGCAGATTGATGGCGGCTGTTGATATAACTGCCGAAATACACTTCTCCGTCAGGACCCGCCACAAACATATCTGCGTCTATATTCTCAGAAAAAGTATTTAAAAAGATAGGCAAGAGGGCATTGCTGATATTGTCGCTGCCTATCACTTTTTGTGCTGCAGATGAAACAGATTTTGCGTTTTGCAAAAGCAATGTCTGTTTTTCTTCCTTCCAATACCGAGAAAAGAAAGTGATAAGAGTTGCACCCAATACAATAAAACTGAGGGCGACCGCTGTCATCGTCAAGGTCAAATATTTTTTAAAGATTGAGTTTTGCATGGTCTGTAACTTTCCTTTCCGGCGCAGAGATTTGATTCATCCGGCAGAACTTAATCTTTTGTTTCAAATTTATACCCTACGCCCCATACCGTTTTGAGGGCCCATTTATCAGATACCCCCTCCAGCTTTTCTCTTAACCGCTTTACATGGACGTCAACCGTACGGCTGTCACCGTAATAATCAAATCCCCAAACTTCATCCAACAGCTGATCTCTGGTAAATACCTTATTGGGGTTTGAGGCCAGATGATAAATTAATTCCATTTCTTTCGGAGGTGTATCAATTTTTTGTCCGTTGACCTTTAATTCATAATTGGTCAAATTGATATATAGATTATCATGGCTGACGGTTTTACTCTCTTCACTTGGTTCCTCTTTTATTGTTCTTCTGAGAACCGCATTAATACGTGCAATCACTTCTTTTGCCTCAAAAGGTTTTACCACATAGTCGTCTGCACCAAGCTCTAATCCCAAAACCTTATCAAAAACCTCGCCTTTGGCGGTAATCATGATAATCGGTTTATTGGATCGTTTACGAATTTCACGGCATACCTGCCAACCGTCTAAACCGGGCAGCATAATATCCAACAGCATTAAATCGGGATTACAGGAATCAAAAATATCCAAAGCGGTTTCACCGTCATTGGCAATTTCTGCTTCATACCCTTCTTTTTCAATATAAAGTCTTAAAAGTTCACATATATTCTTATCGTCATCCACAATTAATATTTTTCCACTTGACATATGTCATCCTTCTTTCCGCCTCATCAGCATATAAGTTCACAATGCCTTTTTCATTATAATATCTTTATTATAAATCAAAAGCAAGTATAATGCATGAATTTTGTGTGAAAACCTTTGAATATTGCAAAAAAAAATCCTTATAATAAAAAATGAATGATTATAAGGTGGGAGAATATTATGTTTGCCAGTAAAAAAAGAAAAGAAAAATCCCGACAGAATCAAAGCCAAAAAATTTCAGAAATGAACGAAAAAAAAGGCGAGAAGATTTTTGATAAGCTGGACGAAAATATTGAGATGATGAATCGGCTTTTTCAAAATGTTGATATTATGATTTCACGCCGCTTTCAAAACCCAAAACACCGAAAGTTGGATTTCTGTCTGTTTTACTCGGACGGCGTGGTGGATTCTGCACTTATGAATGAGAGCATTATCAAACCCATTTTGCTTTCTGAAAATTTAACGCCGGGGCAAGACTTGGCGGATGCTATACAAGCGAATTGTATTTTTGTCAATGAAGTGACTCCTACCGATGATGTAACGGAAATTATTGAAGCTGTGACTTACGGTGATTCCGTTCTTTTCATGGAGAACAGCGGCAAGGCACTGATTATTAATAATAAATGCTTTAACCTGCGTTCTATCTCCGAGCCGGAAACCGAAAAGGTTATTTCCGGTTCAAGAGAAGGCTTTACCGAGGGCATTATGACGAACCTATCCCTCATTCGCCGCCGCATGCGTACTCATCATCTAAAAGTTTCTTTCCGGACAATCGGCCGGCAAACGGCCACCAAAATCTGTGTATGTTATATGGATAATATCGTCAATAAAAATATCCTGGAAGAAGTAAACCGCCGTTTAGATACCATTGATATCGACGGTATTTTGGACAGCAACTACATTACAGAGCTGATTTCCGAACGTTCTATTTTTCATCTGCCAACTTCAGGCTCTACCGAGCGCCCCGATATTGTCGTCAGTAAACTTCTGGAAGGCAGAATTGCCATTTTTGTGGACGGCAGCCCCATGGTTTTAACAGTACCTTATTTATTTATAGAGCCTTTCCAAAGTAACGAAGATTATTATGTCAATTCCTTTTACGGCAGTTTTTCCCGAATTCTGCGTATATCTGCTTTTTTGGTAACGATTATTACACCGGCATTATATATTGCCATTGTAGCTTTTCATCATGAAATTTTACCGGAACGATTTATGATAAATATTATGCGCGAGAGAATGAACGTACCTTTACCGGCCTCGGTAGAATGTGCCATTATGTTGGTTTGCTTTGACGTACTGCGCGAAGCAGGCGTAAGGATGCCAAACCAAACCGGACAGGCCCTGAGTATCGTGGGCGCACTGGTAATTGGTCAATCTGCTGTTGAGGCTGAACTGGTAGCCTCTCCCATGATTATTGTGGTTGCTTTAACCGGTATTACCGGACTGATTATTCCAAAATTAACTGCCCCTACTATTTTTTGCCGTTATTTCTTTCTGCTTATGGGCTCTGCTTTTGGCCTATTTGGATTATTAATTGCCGCCTCTGTTTTCTTAACCCATTTGTTAGGCTTAAAAAGCTATAAGGTTTCTTATGTGTTAAGTCCCAATCAATTCAACCCGCAACAGTTAAAGGATACTTTTATACGGGCGCCATGGCCTTATATGTTGGAGCGTTACCTGCCCTTTACACAAAATTTGACCCGCAGCAGGACATCAAAGCCCCATCAATAATTTTTAAGTTCTTCCAGCAAGGAGTTTTCCATGAAAAAAGCAAAAAAACTTTTTATATCCCTACTCTTGATTATCTGCATGTTTGCTTTAACAGGCTGCCAAGATTACCGTGGTCTGGACCAATTAACCATTGTTGCCGGTATGGCTATAGATCAATCTGAAAAAGACCCCAACAAGTTTACCATTACCTTTGAAATATTGGATAACGAAAATAAAAACTCTAATGACCCTGTATCTTCTAAACTTATCTCCAGTGAAGGAAGTTCTGTCTTTGAAGCTATGTCAAACGCCAATTCTCAATTGGAAAGCACCCTCTATTACGGCAACGCTGAGGTTGTTGTGCTCAGTGAACAATTGGCAAAAAACGGAGCTTTAGCCGATGTTTTAGATACTTTTTTACGTGATTATTATATTCGTGATTCCATTTTTATTATTATATCCCAAGAAGAAAGTGCTAAGAAATTATTTCAGTACAAAGAGGATGAAAACCAAATTGTATCCTTTAATTTGAAGAAAAATATGGCCGACACCGAGTTTACAACAGAGTCTACTCACCGCGTTCCCATTTATCGGGCTTATAGCACCATCATTGCAAACCGAACCTCCCTCACACTTCCGGTATTTCGTTTTTTTCCTGAGAAAACAGACGATCAAGATGAGAAAGGCGGGGGAGAAAGCCAAGGCAGTCAAGAAAAAAAGCCGGAGCAAGAGGAAAAGAGCCAAGAGGGGGAAAAAGAAGAATCTAACGAGAAACTTATTTTAATGTCTGATGGTTTAGCCATTTTTGAAAAAGAAAAAATGGTAAGCCATTTTGATGAATCCGAATTGGTAAATTATCTTTTATGCACCGAAAATCTCCAAGGCGGACGCTTTATTGCCTTTTTGGACGATGATGATAATTTTCCCAGAGATACTGTTTCTCTCGCTTTGGGACAAACGCAAAAAAAACTGGACTTTTCTTATGAAAACGGTAAACTGACTCTCTTTGTCAATATCCATTTGGATTCAGGAATCTTGGGAATTTCAACTAAGCTTAATCGTCTTTCACAGCAAGATGTTTTGGAAATTTCTGAGCTTTGTTCAGAACAGCTTAACCAAGATATCACCAATATGATTCAAAAAATTCAAAAAGAAAAAGGTCAGGAGATTTTCGGGTTTGCCGATACCATCTATCGTAAAGATTTTAAACTATGGGAACAACTGTCTTCAGATTGGACCACTCACTTCTCAAAAGCAGACATTGTTGTCACTTCTGAAGTCAGCATTGAAGATACCGGCATGATTAATGGATTCTATCAGGTAGAGGGAGAATAAAGATGCAGTATATTGTTATTATAATTGTTTATGCTATCTTTTTTGTTATTGATTTCCTTCCTAAAAAGAAAGCTAAAAACAGAAAAGAAATGATATTTTCCGGAGTTCTTCTCAGCGGCAGTTTCATTTTATTGAATCTTACGCTTCTGGGTTTTCAAAAATGGAATCCTATCATGTTTATCAGTACCTTTTTACAGAAATACGCTCCCTTTTAATCTATCAGCCATATTTGCGGAAAAGGAGAAACAAGCATGCAGGCAAAACTTTCTTTTAAAAATAATTTATCAATATTAATGATTTGTATGGTTACAAGCAATATGGTGGTGGGTTTTCCCCCTCAGCTCGGGCAGGATATTTGGATTGCTATTCTTATTTCCTTGGTTTTTTTCATTCCTTTGGCCCTCATGCGGGGAAGAATGATTAACATTATGCCCGATATGAATCTATACGACATGGCAACCTATAGTTTAGGCAACGTAGCGGGGAAAATTGTTTCTGTAATCTTCGGTCTTTACTGTCTGTTTATGGTCAGTATTGTCACCTATTCTTTTACGGAATTTATCCATTTAACCGCCTTATATAAAACCCCCTCTACTCTGATTATCCTATTATTTTTACTCTCCAGCCTGCATTTGGCTTTAAAAGGTATTAAGGTTATCGGCCAGTGGAGCACTATCGCTGTATTTGTAACACTGATAGTCTTAGTTTTTGTGACAATATCCTCACTGCCAAGAGCCAATTTTGACAATCTCCTGCCTATTGGCAACCATTCAATCGGTCAAATTCTAGACGGCAGCTCTCGTTTATCCGGAGTTCCCTTTGGCGAAGTGGCCATTGCCATGAGCTTCGCCCACCGTATGCAAAAAGGGAAAACAGCTTATGCTACTCAAATTTTTTCAATTATTTTAGCTACCCTTTACCTCTGCATACTCTCCCTCAGAAACTGCGCGGTACTCAGTCCGGAGCTTTTGCAAACCACTCTTTTTCAAAATTACAAAGCGGTATCGCTCATTAAAATCAGTGATTTTTTTGAACGCATTGAAGCGGTTGTAACTTTGGTCTATATTCTTACTTCCATTAGTTATATTGCTCTTTTTTTATGCTCTGCCGCTAAATCTGCCAAAAAGGTACTCAATCTCTCCAACAGCAAAGGTTCTTTAATTCCTTTGGCGGCTTTGGCGCTTTGCATGAGTATCGCACCTTTTAATAATATTATTGACATGTTTGATTTTGTCCATGTTTATGATTGGTTTTCATTTATTCCCCAACTGGCTATCCCGCTTGCTATTTGGATTGGCGGCGAGATTAAATACAGAAAAAACAGAAAAAACAATCCGCTTTCCTCTATTGAGTCC
>URPG01000114.1 GCA_900549675.1 uncultured Oscillospiraceae bacterium
TGCAATCGTTTCTTCACCAATCGGCATTCTCACCGGTAAGATGATTGGAGCCGAGGCTTCTTTACAGGAAATCAAAGACTATGCCCGTCGTGTGCAAATTATGTTCTTGTTTGTGGGCCTTTTTTCCGGCATCTTTACTTTCTTCATCAGCGATAGTTTTATCTCTCTCTATAACATCACACCGGAAGCACACGGCTTTGCCAAACAATTTTCCAATATTATTTCCATAACACTTATCGGCACCTGTTACCAAGCAGCCTCTCTATTTGGATTAGTTAAATCCGGGGGTGATATTTCTTTTGTCTTTAAGATGGATACATTCTTTGTATTTGGTGTGGTTCTCCCGATTTCTTTTTTGGCGTTATATTTGGGCGCACCGCCATGGGTTGTTTTTGCCTGCTTAAAAATTGACCAAATACTGAAGTGCTTTGTGGCTCTTGTGAAAATTAACCGTTTTAATTGGATGAAAAATTTAACCCGTATTACAAATGAAAAAGACCAAACTCAAGAAAATATTTCCACAGGAGAAAACACCTTAACTTAAATAGAAATATAAGTTTTCTTCTACCAACCATAAATAAGATTAGTTTTCCGTTTTTTCATGATATATTTGTAAATCTTGCTATTTCATTAAACCATCTTGTTTCCCCTAAAACCCTGTGATATAATAGGAATAAAATAAAGGAGGTATATCATGAAAATTTCTACCAAAGGACGTTATGCTCTTCGGGTTATGCTCGACTTAGCAGTCCACCAAACCGGTGAATTCGTTCCCTTGAAGGATATTTCACAACGCCAAGACATCACCGTAAAATATCTTGAGCAAATTATCAGCCCCCTGATTAAATCTGGTTATTTGAGAAGTTCCCGCGGTAATGGCGGCGGCTATCGTCTTGCAAAAGAACCTAGAGAATACCGTGTAGGCGATATTTTACGCGTGACGGAGGGTGATTTAACCGTTGTCCCCTGTCTTGAGGGAGAAGACAACAGCTGCGGCCGACATGAAAATTGCCTTACCCTATCTTTCTGGCAGGGCTTTAATAAAGTGGTGCAAGAATATGTTGACGGTGTAACGCTAGAAGATTTACTCAGCCAAGCAGAGAACAGCTATTACGCTGCATCAATTTAGGCTGCAGTATCTTTCGGCAGTATACTTTTTTAATTCTCAGCTTGTGTGTGAGGTGCCTTATGCTATCAAACCGTAAATTCATTATTATCATCCTATGGCTATTAGGCACTCTGGGTCTTTTTACACCGGCAAAAGCTTTTGCCGAGGAAAATTCCAAATTTACACTTTCTGTTTCTCAACAAGAACTGCGGCCGGGCGATACCGTTGTTCTTTCTGTTTCATATTCTGGTAAAGAACCCAATATAGGTGCATTTTTGTTGCACCTCGAGTATGATTCATCTGTTTTTACCTATCAGAAAATCAAAAACGGAGCCCCTTTACAAGGACAATATTATAAGACAGAACCACAAGAAAATTACATTTCCACTGTTTTCACCAATAAAAATCCTTCTGAGCCCACCAATTTAGAGGGACAACTGCTGGAATACAGTTTTAGCGTAAACGCCTTGGCTGAAAATGAAAAAACATCTTTCACCTTGGCGGTTGAACAGCTTGTCAATAACAATGGAGTTTCGCTTGGTAACGACAGCTCGATTACTTTTGAAACTCAAATTCTTGAACCACTTTCAAACGATTGCCGTATCTTAAATTTATGGCCGGCAGCAGGTACCCTTACTCCCGCATTTCATCCTGATACCTTAAGCTATCAGTTAGAAGTACCTTTTTCTATTGCGGAAATGACTTTTGATGTAGAAACTGTTCCGCAGGCAGCTTGGAAAATTAATCGAAAAAATTTAGGGGCCGGCGGAAGTGCCACAAATTTTACTATATCTGTCACCTCGGAAGATAAAAGTCAAAGTCGAAGTTATTCTGTTGTCGTTAATCGGCAAAACAAGGACACCGGCGAGAAAAAAACTTCTGCGCAAAAGAAAACAGCCGTTAAAAATTCTACAACAGCAAAGAATACCGCCCCTAAATCTTCTGTAGGAGCAAACTCGCAAAATACTCAAAAAAATCAAAAACAGACTGACTCTCTTGAACCTTATGAAGATGCTCTTGTGGATTATATGCCAGAAGATATTTCTGCTTCTGCGGGAATACGCAGCAATTCCTCTGTTCCACTTTTAATCATGGAAGATAATCATTACACCCCTTTTTTATTCGGAGCTTTCGGTGGTGTCGTGTTAATTCTGATTTTATACGTACTCAGCTTACAATTAAAATTGTTAATTCTTCAAAAAGAAGAAAAGCTTTCTAAAAAAGAGAATTCAGCAATTGATAAAGCACATACAGAAGCAAAAGATTCTATATCCAATCCAAAATCTGACTCCGAAAAAAATTTCATCACAGATAAAAATGAGGAAATCTGCTTACCTGTTTCTGAGGAATCAGATAAAAATCTTAAATAGAATATAAAAGAGTAATATCTCTATATCGGCAATCGGTTGTTTTCATAAAACCGATTGCTTTTTTATCGGTTTGTTTGTATAATAAAGCTAGATGTGATTGTCACATAAATATCTTTTATAAGGAGTTGTTAAAATGAAATTAGGCGTATTGACAAATGTTATTGGGGAAAAACCGTTGAAAGAAGCACTTGCCTATTTTAAATCATTGGGCATGCAAATGGTTGAGTTAGGCTGCGGCGGCTACCCCGGAAAAGACCACTGCAATCCTGATGTTCTTTTACACGATGAAGCGGCTTATCAAGAGTTTATGTCCACCATTGAGGAATCCGGTTTACAGGTAAGCGCACTAAGCTGCCATGCTAACCCGATTCACCCCAACAAGGAAATTGCTGAGGCTTTCGATAAAGACCTACATAATGCCGTATTAATGGCCGAAAAAATGGGCATTGACCGTATCAATACCTTTTCAGGCTGTCCCGGTGATTCTCCCACTTCTCAATATCCCAACTGGGTAACCTGTGCATGGCCTGAAGATTTTGCTAAAATCTTGGATTATCAGTGGAATGATGTTTTAATCCCTTACTGGAAAAATTTTGTTGCCTTTGCTAAGGAACATGGGGTTAACAAAATTGGTTTTGAAATGCACCAGGGCTTCTGCGTTTACAACACTTATACCTTGAAGAAACTTCGTGCCGCTGTTGGCCCTGAGCTCGGTGCTAACCTCGACCCCAGCCATTTAATCTGGCAGGGCATGGATCCCTTAAAAGTGATTCGTGAATTGGGCGGCGACGCCATTTTCCACGTACACGCAAAAGATACAAAAATTGACCCTGTCAACGCTCCTATCAATGGCGTGCTGGATATTCAATCTTATGCCGATGAAATCAACCGTTCCTGGGTATTCAGAAGTATCGGTTACGGACATGATGAACTCTTCTGGAAAGACTTTGTCAGCACCTTGCGTTTGGTAGGTTATGACTATGTTCTCAGCATCGAACATGAAGACAGCTTTATGAGCAAAAACGAAGGCTTGGTGAAAGCCGTTGATGTATTGAAACGTTCTATCACTTTTGAAGACAAAATGACAGATCTGCGTTGGGTCTAATTTTTTATCGGGTGTAAACAGAAAGGGCAGAATTCCTTTTAATTTAGAAGGAATTCTGCCCTTTGATTTCCACTAATTTTTTAGGCTGTCTTTGATTCTTTTTCCGGCTGCTCAATTTTTTCCAATATAAGATCTACCGCTTTAATAAGACAGACAAAAATAGCTCCGGCCAAAACAAGCTGAATACCAATCGTCAGCATTGTTATTTCAACAGAAAACGGTTTTGTAAAGATTTTTGCAATCATAACAGAAAGCATGGCTATGAGAACAGGTAATAACACTTGTTTAATTGGTGCCAACCGTACTTGTGTTACCTTTAAAAGCCTGCCCAAACTTAAAGAGGCATTGAAAATCGTACTGAAAAAGAGGATCCCCACATAGCTTTCGATTCCAAAAAATCGAAGTAAAATCAACACCAGCAAAACACGAAGAGAAGAATCTGCCAAATTGAATTTCATGGAATTAAATTGTTCGTCCATGCCTTTGAGCAAACAATCTACCACAACGTCCAAGTACATAAGCGGCACAATGGGTGCCAGCACCTTTAAATATTCTCCTGCAAAATCATTGTGATAGAAGACATGACTCCAGTCATCCCCAAACATAATAAAAATCGCAGCGAAGAAAATTCCAAATTGAAGAGCCGCTGTTATGGCCTTTCCTGTAATATATTCCACCGATTTTTTATGATTCTGTTCCCGTTCTTTTGTGATTCGAGGAATTAGCAAAGAGGCAAATGAAGTTAAGAAAGAGGACGGAAAATAAAGCATAGGCATTGTCATGCCTTGCAGCATGCCATACTGGGACATAGCACTGGAATAGCTTTGTCCAAACTTTTGCAGTTCTTTTGGGATTAAAAGATTTTCGGCTGTGTTGAGTAAACTCCTTGCCGCGGAGCTAAGTGTACAAGGCAGGGCAATATGGGTTAATCCATGTAAAACCCCTTGGCTTTTTTCATTTTCGGTAGGTGTATTTTTCTTTAGACTGCGGCGATAAGAAATCCAAGCCGCGGTAAAAGACGTCATCTCTCCCGCTGTAGATGCAATCACTGCGGCGGCACAAGCTTTTTCAATTCCTTGCGGAGCAAACTTCCAAAAAATAAAAAAAGTTACCCCAATGGTCAAAATATTTTCAAGCATATCGGAAATACCGGTAGAAACCGATTCGTCCACTGCCAAAAAGTATCCTCGTAAACAGGTACAAATAGACATAAATGGCAGTCCTAACCCCAAAATTCGTAAAGATGAAGCTGCCTTTGCATTTCCTAAGAAAACGCGGGCACTAAAATCTGAGGCGAAAAACAATAAAGCCGCAATGGATAAACTAATGGTTAAACAAAATGCAAAACATTTGCTGACAATGGATCGAATTTGATTTCTGCGCCCACTGACAATAGCCGCAGTTACCATGCGCGTAACCGCTAAACTAATACCCGATGTAGAGAGCGTCACTGCCAGTAGAAAGATGGATATAATCAACTGATACAAACCGATACCTTCTGCCCCGATTTTTTGTGACAGATAAGAACGGTAAATAATATTCGTGACCCGCAGAAAAAAGGCTATTGCGGTGAGAATAAGTCCCTGCATAAAAAATTTTTTCTTTGTCATTTCTTTCTCCTAAAACACAGTATTCCTTGCAAAGCCCCACGGGGTGGAGTATAATAATTTTCAATATAATCGATAATAGAACGGAGATTGACCCTATGAATCAAGACTGGACGGAAATTATCCTTGAAATTCCTGCTGAACAGGTAGATGAGGCCGGTGCCATTGCAAACATGGTGGTCCCTTATGGTATTTATATTGAAGATTACTCTCATTTAGAAGAAGAAACACTTGAAATTGCTCACATTGATTTAATCGATGAGGATTTACTGCAAAAAGACCGCACCAAAGCGTGGATTCATATTTATATCAGCCCGGAAGAGAATCCGCATGAAGCAGTTTCTTTCTTGCAGGAAAGGCTCACTGCCTGCCAAATTCCTAATACCATTTCTACGGATTCCTGCAATCAAGAGGACTGGATGAACAACTGGAAGAAATATTTTAAGCCAATTCCCGTAGGTAAAAAGCTCTTAATTCGTCCCATTTGGGAGGAAAAGTTTGAGAACCCGGAAAACCGGAAAATTTTAGATTTAGAGCCCGGTCTTGCCTTTGGAACAGGCACCCATGAAACTACCCGGCTCTGTATGGAACTCATTGAAAAATACCTAAAAGAAGATGACAGTTTTTTAGATGTGGGCTGCGGCAGCGGTATTCTTTCCATTGCGGCTCTGCTGGTAGGGGCAAAATCAGCTACCGGCGTTGATATTGACGCACTTGCTGTGAAAACTGCCAACGAAAATGCAAAGATTAACCATGTAGCTGAAAAATTTACTGGAATTTACGGCAATCTAACCGAAAAAATCAGCGGAAAATTTTCTGTAATAGCCGCCAACATTGTCGCCGACATTGTAATTTTGCTTTCCGAAGATGTGCCCGCCTATATGAAACCTGATACCACCTATATTATCAGCGGTATTATCGATACCAGAGAAGACGATGTTTTACGGGCAATTACAAACCGATTTACTATTTTAGAGAGAAGAGAAGAAAAAGGCTGGGTGGCCATGGCTCTGCGCTTAAAAGCATAATTTTTTCTTTATCCCCTCGTCATTGAATTCCCTATCTTGCCTATATTTTATGAACGAAAGAAGGATACGCATGGAATTACAGACAGAAAGATTGTACTTAAGGCCCTTTCAGCCGGAAGATGCACAAGATTTGTATGAATATGCCAAGCACCCAAACGTAGGGCCCAATGCCGGTTGGAAACCCCATGCAAGCATAGAAGAATCGCAAAAAATCTTAACTATGTTCATGACAGGCAAGGATATCATCTTTGCCGTTGTTTTCAAAGAAAACAAAAAAGTAATTGGTTCTCTTGGTCTGCATACGGATACGCACCGCCCGCAAATTCCCGGCTGTAAAATGCTTGGCTATGTACTTTCTGCTGATTATTGGGGAAAAGGATTGATGACGGAGGCCGCCCATGCTGTCATAGACTTTGCTTTTCAAGATAAAAGCTTGCGTCTTTTAACTTGCTCTCATTTTCCGTTTAACCAACGTTCCAAACGAGTCATTGAAAAATGTGGGTTTCATTTTGAGGGCAATCTGCGGTACGCATATTCCCTTTATAACGGAGAAATTATTGGTGACTGCTGTTATTCCATGACACGCACGGATTACTTTGTCCATAAAGCAAAGCAGCTTGGCTATCGTCTGATGTTGCCAG
>URPG01000115.1 GCA_900549675.1 uncultured Oscillospiraceae bacterium
TTTCATTGGCACAGAAGAAGAATGCCAAATTGGAAAATTTAGCGGATAAAGCCATTGATTTAATTGCCGCGGCACAATGCGGTGACGGTTATTTGAATACCTATTATACCATTACAGGAAAACCGAGATGGTCAAATTTATTTGAAGGGCATGAGCTTTATACCGCGGGTCATATGATAGAAGCGGCAGTGGCTTATTATGAATCCACCGGCAAGAGAAAACTGCTTGAAGTAGTCTGCCGTTTTGCAGATTATATCGATCAGGTTTTTGGAAAAGAAGAAGGGAAGATGCATGGCTATCCGGGACATCCTGAAGTAGAGCTTGCATTGGTAAAGCTTTATCGTGTAACCAACACACGTAAATATTTAGAACTAGCAAACTATTTTGTCAGGGAACGAGGGAGCGAGCCTTGTTATTTTTCAGAAGAAGACTGCATTAAAAATCAAAATTATATTTTTCCCGAATTTAAAGATTTTGATTTTGATTATTGTCAGGCGCATTTGCCGATAGAAAAGCAAGAAACCGCAGAAGGCCATGCAGTTCGGGCGGTATATCTCTATAGCGGAATGGCAGATATCGCTTATGAATATAAAGATGAAAAACTTCTGGAGCAATGTGAAAAGCTGTGGGAGAACATCACGAAAAAAAGAATGTACGTTACCGGCAGTATTGGTTCCGCCGCTTATGGAGAAAGATTTACAACCGATTATGATCTGCCCAACGACACCAATTACTCAGAATCCTGTGCAACGATTGGGCTCGCTATGTTTTCAAACCGTATGTTTCAAATTACAAAAGACAGTAAATATACAGATGTAGTAGAACAGGCGCTGTATAATACCTTGCTTTCAGGAATTGATATAGACGGCAAGCATTTCTTTTATGTAAATCCGCTGGAAGTTACACCGGAAATTGCAGAAAACAATCCCACCATGCGCCATGTAAAGACAACCAGACAATTATGGTTCGGTGTGGCATGCTGTCCGCCCAACATTGCCAGAACATTAGCGTCCTTGGGAAATTATATTTACGCAGCAGAAGAAAATTCTGTCTTTGTAAATTTGTTTGTGGCAAGCCAGATAGAGCTTGAATTGCAGTCGGGTCAAGCAAAGCTGGAAATGCAGGCGAATTATCCGGTAAGTGGTGATATAAGTATTGCGGTTCATCCTGCTAAAGCTGAGCAAAAATTTACTGTGGCTATTCGTAAGCCCTCTTTTTCACCGCAAATGGTTGTAAAGGTGAACGATAAGGAAGTGAATTACTCATTTGAAAAAGGATATGTTTATCTCACCCAAGAATGGAATGCTGGTGACGTGATTTCGGTAAAAGTGGACGTATCATTTCGTTTTATGCATTGTAATCCGAGAGTGCGCGGCAACATTGGTAAAGTCTGCTTGATGAAAGGCCCTTGGGTGTATTGTCTGGAGGAATATGACAATGGAAAGTATTTATCCGGTATTCGCGTAGACACTTCAGTGCCTGTAAAAGAAAAATATGAAAAGAACCTTTTAGGCGGCGTTATGTGTGCAGCGTTTAAAGGAGAGCAGATAGATTATTCCAACATATCTGATGCGCTTTATAGTAATGAAAAACCGCAATATTGCTCTAAAGAATTGTTAGCCATTCCATATTGTTTTTGGAACAATAGAGGAAAAGGCGAAATGCTCGTTTGGATGAATGAAAAATAGAGTATTATCATCAGTTGCCTTATTCTTATTGAGTGAAAGCAGAAATGTCTTCAGAAGGTAAAATTTCTATAAAAAAGACTTGATTTTCTATCAGGTCTTTTTTTATTTTGAGTAGAGTTGTTAAGTATCCTTGAAAATAAAAACTGAAAGATAAGGTGCTAAACATCGTGAATATCTGCAATGAGCAAAATCTAAAAGTTATGAAGTAATTTTATTGATTTCAAAAGGATTCTTAATCTTTCTCATAAAAAATAGTAAAAAAAACTTGACAAGAAATGGGTTATATGATAATCTGATAATCAGATTATCGATAATTAAATTATCAGTGGTTTTGGGAGGTTCGTCACAAATGGCAACGCGAGATTATTCCATTGATCCACGTATCTTAAACAGTGCTAAAATAGAATTTCTTGCGCATGGTTTTGAAAAGGCTTCACTTAAAACAATTTGTGAGGATGCAGGGGTTACCACAGGAGCACTTTACAAACGATATAAAGGTAAAGAAGATTTGTTTTGTGCCGTTGTTGCAGAAACAGTGGATGCACTGGGGATTTTTATTGAACGAAAAAGTTCAATGCCTGCTGATACTTTGTCCGACAAGGAATTGATGGAAGCTTGGGAGATGGGAGAGAGCATGCTGGAATGGTTTCGCTTTCTTTATCAGCATCATGATGGGTTTATTCTGTTGATTTCAAATGCAGGAGGTACTCGATACGCTAATTTTCAGCACGATTTTGTAGAAATTATGACGACAAAAGCGTATGAATATTTTCTGGAAGCTAAAAAACGGAAGATTACCAATGTCGAGATTTCTATGAGGGAAATGCATATTCTGCTTTCGGCATTTTGGACAACCGTCTATGAACCCTTTATACACGGCTACACCTTAGAGCAAATCGAGGAGCACTGTGAACTTATGTGCAAGCTGTTTAACTGGTATCGTGTTTTGGGGTTTGATGAAAAGAACTAGATTTAAGTCTTCACGAAAGGAAATCTCTTTTCAAAGGGATTTTTTTCAACCTTATAGTTAGTTAATTCTAACTTATGGTTATAAACTGATAAGGGGGAAATTATTGTGTTCAAAAAAATACTAGGGTACACCGGTACCTACCGCAAATTTACCTACAAGGCCATAGCTGCTATGTTAACGGGCATGGTGATGCAGGTATTGCCTTTCTTATTTATCTATCAAATTATTCGGCCGTTGCTCTTGCATGAAGCCGTTTCAGCAGGGTATGTAGCCTGGCGTGTAGCGGCTATTGCCCTTTGCACGGTTTTGTTTGCTGTATTCTACATATGGGGACTTGCTCTTTCTCATCATGCGGCCTATAATACCCTCAAAAATCTGCGAATATCCCTGCAAAGCAAGATGGAAAACCTTCCCTTAGGTATTATTCAGGAAAAAGGAGTGGGATCTGTTAAGAAGATGTTTATTGACGACATCGAAACTATAGAGTTACCTTTAGCACATGCCATTCCGGAGGGAATTGCCAATATTGCCGTTCCGGTGCTTGTGTTTTTGGGGCTGTTTCTGGTTGACTGGAAAATGGCATTATTAGCACTGGCAGCTTTGCCGCTTGGAGCGCTTGCCATGATGATGATGTATAAGAGCGGAACCGGAAAAATGAAGGATTATTATGATGCCGCACATAAAATGAATCGTACGATTGTGGAGTACATTAACGGTATGGAGGTAGTCAAGGTATTTAATCGTGACGGAGAATCTTATCACCGTTATGAAAATGATATTAAAAGCTATCGGGATTTCACATTGGCTTGGTATAAGGTATGCTGGCCTTGGATGGCAATTTACCAATGTCTTGTTCCTTGTGTGGCACTGTTTGTACTGCCGGTTGGAGCCTATCTGGTGCTGCAGGGTTTTTCAACGCTGCCGAATTTAGCACTGGCGCTTTGTATGTCTTTTGGAATTGGCGCTCCTTTGTTAAGAGTGATGAGCTTTTTCCCCAATATTGCAAGAATCAATTTTGTGGTATCCAATTTGGAAGGAATGATGGCGGAAGAACCCTTAAAGCAGTCGGAGAAACCTTTTAGTGGAGAAGACCACAGTGTAACTTTTGAAAATGTACATTTTACCTATAAAACAACAGAAGTCCTTCATGGTGTGAATCTGCATATCCCCGAAGGAAGTTTGACAGCCCTTGTTGGTGAATCCGGCAGCGGGAAATCTACTCTTGCCAAACTTATGGTTCATTTTTATGATGTGACCGAAGGTACGGTAAAAATAGGAGGACAAGACCTGCGAGATATGAGCCTTGAGGCGCTTAACAACCAGATTTCTTATGTTGCACAAGAGCAATTTCTCTTTAACATGAGCCTGTTGGAAAATATTCGTCTGGGCAAGCCGGGCGCAAGTGATGAAGAAGTTCTTGCCGCCGCTGAAAAAGCACAATGTAATGAATTTTTAAATAGGTTGGAAAATGGTATTCATACGCTTGCAGGCGACGGAGGGAAGCAGCTTTCGGGGGGAGAACGGCAACGTATTTCACTGGCTCGTGCAATTTTAAAAAATGCACCTATCGTAGTTTTAGACGAGGCAACTGCCTTTATGGATCCGGAAAATGAAGAAAAAATGAATGCGGCAATTGCGGAGGTGATTCGAGGGAAAACGGTCATTGTTATTGCTCATCGTCTGCAATCTATTATGGAGGCCGATCAAATATGTGTTTTGGATTCAGGCAGCTTAGTCGCCTGCGGAACACACAATCAATTATTGGAAAATTGCACAATATATCAAAAACTTTGGAATGCCGCTGAAGCCAGTGCCCACTGGAAAGTTAGCGCTGCCAAAAAGGAGGAGATTTTATGATTGCTTTGATGAGCCGTATTTTTAATGTTTCCGGAAAATATCGCGGCAGAATTGCTTTAGCGTTTGTTTTTTCATTTCTGAAAGGACTTCTTAAAAATGCCCCGATAGGGCTTGCTTTTTTTACTCTTGCTGCTTTTTATCAGGGCATAGTAACGCCTGTCTTTTGTTTGCAGATAGGAATTGCTTTGGTGGTTATTCTACTTGTTCAAATGTTATTCCATCATATTGCAGACCGCCTGCAATCGGCGGCAGGCTTTTTGCTGTTTGCAGATAAACGTATGGAATTAGGAGCACATTTGCGTAAAATGCCAATGGGATATTTTACCGAAGGAAATATTGGCAAAATCAGTTCTGTGCTTTCTACGGATATGGTATTCATTGAAGAAAATTGTATGGCGGTACTGGCAGACCTTATGAGTTATATATTTTCTCAAGCTATTTTGATTGTATTCCTCTTTTTCTTCAATATATGGATTGGGCTTGCCGGATTAATGGTCGTGTTATTATTTACGTTTTTGGGACACGGTCTTAAAAAAGAGGCAATGGAAGATTCTCGTATTCGTCAAGCACAAATGCAAAATCTTACTGAATCTGTTCTGGATTTTACAGAAGGCATAGGTATTATTAAAACGTACAATTTGTTGGGAGAAAAATCTAAAACGCTTTCGGATAGCTTCAAAGAAACCTGCCGTACCAGTCTTGAATTTGAAGAAAACCACACACCGTGGCAGAGAAAACTTAACCTTATTTATGGACTTGGTACGGTTCTTATAATTGCTCTTTCTGCTTTTTTGTTTTTCAAAAATATTCTGGATGTTACTTATCTTGTCGGAATTATGCTCTTTGTCTTTGATTTATTTGGACCTCTTAAAGCTTTATATAGTCAAAGCACCCGGCTTACCGTTATGAATAGTTGTATGGATCGTATTGAAGAAGTTTTTGCGGAACAAGAGCTTTCTGATACTGGATGCCCCCGAGATTCAATTTGAAAATGTCAGCTTTGGCTATAGTGAAAAGAATGTTTTAAAAAATATTTCTTTTGAATTGCCCAAAAATCAAATGCTGGCGCTTGTGGGTCCTTCGGGTGGAGGAAAATCTACTATTGCCAGTCTTTTAGCTCGTTTTTGGGATGTGAAGTCAGGGGGAATTATGATACGGGGTCAGGATATTCGGACAATTCCCTTAAGTGTACTGATGAATCATATCAGCATGGTTTTCCAACGCGTATATCTTTTTCAAGATACAATCTACAATAATATCGCTATGGGGAGGCCTGAGGCCAGCCGGGAGGAAGTCATGGAGGCGGCAAAGAAAGCCAGATGCTATGACTTTATTATGGCATTGCCGGAGAAGTTTGACACAGTGGTTGGCGAGGGAGGAGCCAGTCTGTCAGGCGGAGAACAGCAAAGGATTTCCATTGCCCGCTGTATTTTAAAAAATGCTCCCATTGTTATCTTAGATGAGGCAACGGCCAGTGTAGATGCCGATAATGAAAGTTACATTCAAGAAGCAATCAGTGAGCTTTGTAAAGGTAAGACCTTGTTGGTAATTGCCCATCGCTTGAACACCATACGATATGCCAATCAAATTCTGGTAATTGCTGACGGCCGTATTATACAGCGAGGAACTCATGATGAGTTAATGCGGGCAGGAGGAACTTACCGCCAGTTTGTGGCCGCACGAGAAAATAGCCGTGGCTGGAGCCGTAAGAGTGCATGAGGGTAAAAGCATTTAAAATCATCAATTCCAATATTGGTTTTTGAACAGAGAACAAGTCTATAAAAAGCGGAAATCTTAGAATTAATCGAGGATTTTCGCTTTATTTATTGAAGGTTACCTACATATCGACTAAACAAAACAAGATTTTTATAGTATATAGTTGGTAGTGATATAATGCTGAATACTGAATCATTCTGACAAAATGTTGATTATGTCAATTGTCGAACTTTCTTTTATTTGTACATGGTTGGAAATGTGAATTTTTTGTTCTTATTTTGTATCTTTTTATTGATATGGTATTCTGAGTTGCAGTATCAAGATACAAAAAAGAGCCTCTCCAAAAGAAGAGGTTCTTTTTATAAAAAATTTTAAAAAGCTATTTACTAAGATATTTATATTTCACAAGTGAAAAATAGAGGATTAAACTTAAAATTCGGCAGAACCTGTCGTTCTTGGGAAGGGGAGAACATCGCGGATATTGGCAATCCCGGTTAAATACATAATCAGGCGTTCAAAACCCAGACCAAAACCGGAATGTTTATTGCCACCGTATTTACGCAAATCTAAATACCACCAATAGTCCTCTTCTTTAAGACCTAATTCGTGGATTCGGTTTAATAATAAA
>URPG01000116.1 GCA_900549675.1 uncultured Oscillospiraceae bacterium
TGTCCTTGCTGAAAAAAACTTTTGACTTCGTTGTGCATTTTAAAGATGAAATTCCCGGTACAAAGCCAGAAGAATGCGGTAATTATCGCGAACATGATTTACAGGGTGCCAAAGAATTTTCACGGGATATGTTAAAGGTATTAGAAGATTGGTCCGTGGAAAAAATGCAATATGAACAATAAACTTACAATACAAAAAAGGAACTGCTATCGTTGCAGTTCCTTTTTTGTATTGTGGATTTTTCAGCGTATGAATAACGTGAATTTATTCAGCGGGTCCTGTACTAACAATAATGGTAATCTGAGAACCGTAATCTAATTTATCACCTTCGGAAAAATCTTTGTAACCAACGACATAGCCCAATTGGACATCATCGCTGGAGGCATCTTCTCGAATGACTTCAAAGCCGTTTTCGGCTAAAACAGATTGAAGTTCTTTAAAAGACATTCCTCGAATTTCCGGTAAAGTCCTTTTACTTTTTCCGCGGCTGACAATCACAGTGATTTTATCGCCTTGATTAATCATAGTACCGGCAGGCGGATCTTGTGTGACGATATGATTTTCTTCAACCGTATCATTAAATTCATTTGCGGAAATGTGTATTTTAAAATCTAAATCACCATTTTTAATTCTTTTTTGAATTTCTGCTACATCGCTGCCCACGATATTGGGTACTTCAATTTGAACAGCAGAAACCCCTGTATTTGGGTTGTTTTCAGGGTGAGAATTTTTTTTAATCCATATTGTAGCAATGATGACGATGGCAATAATTGTTAAAATGGTACTGCCAATTAACCATGCATACGAAGGTATACTATAGCCTTTCGGTAAATCATCATCCTTTTCCGGCAAACTGCGAATGGCAACAGTGGAATTTGCCGAAACAATAGGGGTGGGAGCAGCCGATAATTCAACTTTTAGCCGCTCAAAACTGGCGGTGCGGTCCTCTGGCTTCACCTGTAAGGCATTAGCGATACCAGTTACCACATAAGGCGGCAAATCCTTTAAATATTCTTTTGGAATCAATAGCTTTGGATCCAACAATCGCTGCGGAGCTGCATTGGGAAGTGAGCCTGTAATGGCATAGAGCAGGGAAGAGGTAAACGCATATACATCTGTGGTTTCACTGCAAGAAACATTTTCGGCATACTGCTCAACGGCGGAGCTTCCCTCAAAGATTTCTTTTGCTAAATCTGTTTTAGCAGTTCGAATGGCAGGAATGGCAAAACCGGTAATCAGTAAGTTACGTTCTGTTGTTACACGCAAAGTTTCGGGTGAAATACCCAAGTGAGTGACGCCTAGGGAATTGAGCAATCCTAAGGCTGTTAAAACAGGCATGAACAAATTATGAGCGGCATTCCACGAAAGTACACCGTTTTTTTTAATATAATTTTTGAGTGAAATTGAGGGAACATATTCGTATACCGCATAAGCGGTGTAATTTTCCTCAAAAATATCAATGATGGAATGAACCACCGTCACTTCTTTCAGCCGGCTGATATTTTTAGAAAGAGAAATAAATTGCTCTAAATATTCTTCAAAGGCAGGTTCTTGCCCTTCAAAGGGAATAATAGTGTTGTCTTCCGCATTCCGTTTTGCCAGAGAAAGAGGATAGAATTCTTTAATCTCTACTAATTTTTTCTTATTTTTATCCAGTGCAGAATAAGTAATTCCTTCGCCATTAATGAATTTGACACGGCCAATCAAATAACGTCCGTTTAAAGAGGTTTGATATTTAAGGCCATGCTGAACTTGCGGTCTGGAATTATCCCAACCGCATACATGGCAACGAAGGTCTTGATTTGCCGCTTGTATAGAAAAGCAATTCATGCATAATCTTTCTTGTCCGTTCATTAATGTCCTCCCGCTTAAACATGGTACCTGTGCCATGATATCCATGCATTTAGATTTTTATTGTACCACAAGAAGTGTATATTTACAACAAAACAAAGAAAAAATTGGATGAAAAAAAGCCAACAGATTTCTGTTGGCTTTTTTCATCATAATGAAAGCGCAATTATGCTTTATTAACAGAACCAAAGAGTTCCATTTTTTCTTTTACAGTAGCTTTAATGGCTTCAAAACCGGGAGCTAAAACCTTGCGGGGGTCAAAGCCTTTTCCCTTAAGGTCTTTTCCTTCTTCAATATATTTACGGGTGGCAGCAGCAAAAGATAACTGACATTCTGTATTTACGTTGATTTTTGATACACCCAAAGAAATAGCTTTTTTAATCATGTCTTCGGGGATACCGGTTCCGCCATGCAGAACCAAAGGCATTTTGCCGGTTAATTTTTGAATATCGTCTAAAACATCAAAGTTAAGACCTGTCCAGTTTTCAGGATAGACACCGTGAATATTGCCAATACCGGCAGCCAGCATATCAACACCAAGATCAGCAATCATTTTGCATTCTTTGGGGTCAGCCACTTCACCAGCACCGATAACACCGTCTTCTTCACCGCCGATAGAACCAACTTCTGCTTCTACAGAAAGGCCTTTAGCTTTACAGATTTCAACGATTTCTTTTGTCTTTTCGATATTCTCGTCAATTTCATAGTGAGAACCGTCAAACATAATAGAGGAGAAACCGTCTTCAATTGCTTTTTTAGCGCCTTCGTAGCTGCCGTGGTCTAAATGAAGAGCTACAGGAACTGTGATGTTTAAAGTTTCTATCATAGCTTTTACCATAGCGGATACGGTGTTAAATCCGCACATGTATTTAGCAGCACCTTCGGAAACTCCTAAAATAACAGGTGAATTATTCTCTTGGGCAGTCAATAAAACGGCTTTTGTCCATTCAAGGTTGTTGATATTGAATTGACCGACAGCGTATTTACCTTCTTTGGCTTTTGTCAACATTTCTTTTGCTGAAACTAACATAATATATCCTCCACAGACTTTAAATTTTAACAATACTTTATTTATATTATACTTGAATACTTACAAAAAATCAACGCATTTGTTAGGGTTCTGTCAAAAAAGAAGAAAAATGATTATTTGCCGGGAAAAATAGCGAAAAAATTTTATATAGCATATTAAGCATTAAATTTAAGAAATATCTGTTTCACGCATGGTTAAAGAAATTCTTTTTTTCTCTGGTTCAACCGCCAATACCCATACTTTAACGATATCGCCTACCTTAACAACTTCTGAGGGGTGCTTAACATAGCGTTCGGTCAACCTTGAAATATGCACCAATCCGTCTTGGTGAACACCAATATCTACAAAAGCACCAAAATCAATGACGTTGCGGACGGTTCCCATAAAATCCATGCCCGGTTTTAAATCTTCCATATTGAGTACATCGGCACGGAGAATTGGTTTTGGCAGACTGTCACGTACATCACGCCCGGGTTTGAGCAATTCTGTGATGATATCCTGTAGCGTAGGGATTCCTCCTCCGCATTCTTCCGCTGTTTTTTCAAGACCGTATTGTTTAACCTTATCGGGCAGAGAACTAATATCTCCTTTGGCAACATCATCTTTGCTGTAAGCAAATAAGTTTAGTAGTTTTTGCGCTGCGTCATAAGATTCGGGGTGTACAGAGGTATTGTCTAAAATATTCTTTCCGTTGCGGATTCTTAAAAAGCCGGCACACTGTTCAAAGGCTTTTGGCCCCAATTTGGGAACTTTTTTCAGTTGTGTTCTAGCTGAAAAAGCTCCGTTTTCTTCACGATAAGCACAAATATTTTTAGAAACCGCCATCGATAGTCCGGAGATATAGGAGAGCAAAGAGGCGGAAGCTGTGTTGACATCAATACCAACTGCGTTTACGCAGTCTTCTACTACACCGGTCAATTGTTCGTCTAATCTGGCAACCGGCATATCGTGCTGATACTGGCCTACACCGATTGCTTTCGGGTCGATTTTGACCAATTCCGCCAAGGGATCTTGCAATCTTCTGGCAATTGATACGGCACTGCGCAGAGAAACATCATAGTCTGGAAATTCTTCTGCCGCCAATTTTGAGGCAGAATAAACAGAGGCACCCGCCTCATTAACCATAGCATAAGAAACGGATTGGGGAATCTCTTTGAGCAGCTCAGCAACAAAAATTTCAGATTCTTTAGAGGCGGTTCCGTTACCGATAGCAACGACTTCAATACCATGTTTTTCAATCAAGGCTTTTAAGGTCTTTTTTGATTCCTCTGTTTTTTTATGAGGAGGAGTGGGATAAATAACCGTGGTGTCCAGTACTTTTCCCGTTGCGTCTACGACTGCGATTTTACAGCCGGTGCGATAAGCCGGGTCAAAGCCTAAAACGACTTTTCCGTTGACGGGTGGCTGTAAAAGCAAAGGCTTTAAGTTTAAGCCGAACATTTTAATCGCTTGTTCTGATGCTTTTTCAGTCAAATCATTGCGGACTTCTCTTTCCAGTGAAGGGAAAATCAATCGCTGCCAAGCGTCCTTTATTGCTTGTTTCACGTATTCTGTTGTAATGCTGTTTGGTTTTAAGGCGTGTTTTTCAATAGAAGCAATAATTTGGTCTTGATTCACGTCTAGGGAAACCTTGAGAAAGCCTTCTTTTTCTCCTCGGTTAATGGCCAGCACACGATGACTGGGGAGTTTTGCAATGGGTTCGGTAAAATCATAATATAACCGATAAACACTGTCTTCTTCCGTGGTGGCTTTTGTGGTTAGTTTGGCGTTGGCAAATAAAATCAAACGCAGGCGTCGGCGCAGTTCAGCATCATCAGAAAGCTGTTCAGCAATAATATCCATAGCACCCGCCAAAGCAGATTCTATGTCAGGCACTTCTTTTTCTTCGCTAACAAAAGGCGCGGCTAATTCTTCCACTGTACCGTTGATCATCTTTTGAGTAAAGATAATTTCGGCTAAAGGCTCAAGACCTTTTTCACGAGCCATTGTGGCTCGTGTTCTTCTTTTTTGCTTATAGGGGCGATATAAATCCTCTACTTCGGAAAGGGTGGTGACAGCTTGTATCGCATTTAATAATTCATCGGTCATCTTACCTTGGTTGGTTATTGCATCAATGACTTCTGTTTTTCGTTTTTCAAGATTACGCAGATAATTGAGTCTGTCAAAAATCTCTCTTAAGACTTGGTCGTCACAGGAGCCTGTCATTTCTTTTCGATATCTTGCGATAAAAGGAATGGTATTGCCTTCATCAATTAAAGCAATGATGTTTGCAATATGGGATTCGTTCTTTTTAAATTCTTCTGCCAATAGTTTGGTAAAATCCATGCTTGTACCTCGTTTGTATAGATTTTTTGAAATTGTAATTCATGCAGAAATTTAAAATAATTTATAACATGAATACATTTAGGACTGATGCTATTCTAGAACATGATAGCATAAATACTGTTGCCTTTTCGTAAGATTTTAAATCATTTTGATTTATTATACAATAAATTGAAGTAAGATTCATCTCGAATCTTGCAAAATTAAGAAAAATCGCCAACTGGTAAAGTTTTTTGTAAATCTCTTTGCTTATAGGCTATTTTTCTGATATAATAAATTTTATATAGAAAGATTCTCTGTTTTACAGATAAATCCAATTGATTTTATCGGTGGAATTGAGGTAAAAGCAAATATTATATCGAAAAAGGATGGTAGAGTATGGCGAAGATTCGGACAAGATTCGCTCCCAGTCCAACAGGCTTTATGCATGTCGGTAATCTGAGAACAGCTTTGTTTGCTTATTTGGCAGCAAAATCACAAGACGGCACTTTTGTGCTTAGAATCGAAGATACGGACAGAGAACGTTTGGTAGAAGGGGCAGAACAGGTAATCTATCAAACTTTAAAAGAAGTGGGACTGAAACATGACGAGGGCCCCGACATTGGCGGTCCCTATGCTCCTTATGTGCAAAGCGAGAGGAAAGATACGTATCTTCCTTATGCAAAACAATTAATTCAAGAGGGAAAAGCTTATTATTGTTTTTGCAGTAAAGAGAGATTAGATTCTTTACATGATGAACATGGAATCGGCGGCTATGATCGTCATTGCCGTAATCTGTCGCAAGAAGAAGTGCAAAAACTCTTAGACGCAGGTACGCCTTATGTCATCCGGCAAAAAATGCCGGTAGAGGGTTCTACTTCTTTTGACGATGCTGTTTTTGGTCATATTACCATTGAAAACAAAGAAATTGAAGACCAAATTTTAATCAAGGCGGACGGCTATCCCACGTATAATTTTGCCAATGTTATTGATGATCATCTCATGGATATCAATTGCGTGATTCGCGGCAGTGAATATTTGACTTCAACCCCCAAATATAGCCGGTTATATGAAGCGTTTGGCTGGGAGGTTCCTCAATATCTTCATTTGCCACTGATTATGGGGAAAAATGACGACGGAACGGTTTCTAAGCTTTCCAAGCGCCATGGCTCCACAAGTTTTGCGGGACTGCGTGAAGATGGATTTCTGGCAGAAGCTATCACCAACTATATTGCTTTGTTGGGTTGGTCACCAAAGGGGAATCAAGAAATTTTTTCTTTGCAGGAGTTGACAAAAGAATTCTCCGTAGAGGGCATCAGCAAATCGCCCGCTACATTTGACTATGATAAATTGACATGGATGAACGGTGAATATATTAAAAATATGGACGCCGAACATTTTCTTGTAAACGCTATGCCGTATTATCAGCAAATTTTTGGAGATACTCCCAAAGACTGGGATGTACTGCAAAGCATACTGCAAAAGCGCATTTTGAAATTTAATGAAATTCCTAATCTACTGTCGTTTTTTAAAGATTATCCGGATTATCCGGTTGATTTCTTTGTCAATAAAAAGAGCAAAACAACATTGGAAAATTCTC
>URPG01000117.1 GCA_900549675.1 uncultured Oscillospiraceae bacterium
TACATAATTTACAGCAAATTCATCTAATTTTTCTACTTCAAAACCCTCTAATGCTTTTTGGCAAATAGCAAAAGAATCTAAACCCTGTGCCAATAAAGTGGTTACAGGCTCCATTTTAGCAATATTTTGCTCTAGCTTTTCAATCTCATGATCATAGGCGCCCGGCAAAACTTGTATCAGCAATCCCCCTGCCAGCATGACCTTTTCGTCTTCTTTATTGGTCAGAACACCCAATGCACATACGGACGGTATTTGTTCACTATATACATAATATGCGGTAATATCTTCCGCAATTTCTCCGCTTATCAACTCAACTTGACCCACATAAGGCTCACCCGATCCTTCATCACGAATCACCGCTAAACGGCCAGCTTTGCCAACGGCCGTTCCCACGTCGATTTTACCATCATTGGAGCGAATTGGCAAATCAACTTCAGGATGCTCCAAATAACCCCTTACATTGCCCTTAGAATCGGCTTTCACCAACATACTGCCGATTGGTCCGTCCCCTTGTACTTTAATGGTGAGAGAGGCTTTTTCGTTTTTAAGCAGTGTACCCATCATTGAACCCGCACTGAGTAATCTGCCAAAAGCGGCAGCCGTTGTTTTACTAAGATTATGCAGCTGCTGCGCAGTATAGACCAAATCACTGCTATCCACACAAACTGCCATAAAGGCACCGTCTGAGGTAATACAGCGAATCACCTTATCCATAATTTATTTCCCCTTTTGACATACAAAAACAAGCCTCTGACTCTCCTTCGTCGGTTCATCAAACGTAAGCTCATTATATATTTTTATGGTTTCAAATCCTGTTTCTAACAAGATTTTTTTTAAATCTTTTATTTCATAAGCCCGCTCCACAAAATTTTCACTGGAACGTATATAGCCTTTCCCCTGCTGTTCAAAAAAATCCAAAACAATGTGAATGGAATCATCTTCCTGCAAGAAATTTTGCCACACACAATAAACATTCGGCGTATCAAACACAAATGCATTATTAGCCAAAATATAACGATGTTTATAACGAGTGTTGACATCAAACACAAAACAGCCATGAGAATTCAAGGAAAAATACACTCTTTCAAAAGTTTTCCTCACCTGCTCTAAATTCTTTAAATGATTGATACTGTCAAGGGCACAGATGACAGTATCAACTTTTCCATATAAATTTAATTTTTGCATATCCTGCTGCAGAAAAAGAATTTCTTTATCTGCTTCATATGCTTTATCTTTCGCCTGTGTGAGCATTTCAGAAGACAAATCTGCTCCAAAGACGTCTATCCCTCTTTGAGCCAGGGCAAGGGTTAAACTGCCTGTACCGCAGGCCAAATCAAGGGTCACACCCGGGTCATGTTTTCTTTCTTTTAAGAGCATTAAAATATAATCTGCTCTGCGCGAATAGTCTACATTCTGCGTTAGGGCATCATAATAAAAAGCAAAATACGAATAACTCATTTTAAGATTCACCTTGTTTTGAAAGACGCTCAATAACTAAAGCATAGCCATCGCTGCCATAATTCAATGATCGGTTCACGCGGCTGATGGTGGCTGTTGAGGCTCCCGTTTTCGCAACGATTTCGCTGTACACTCTTTTCTCGTTCAACATTTTTGCCACCGCTAAACGCTGAGAAATCGATTTTAGTTCAGGAACGGTACAGATATCATCAAAAAACTTATAGCAATCCTCGACCGTTTCTAATGTCAAAACCGCCTTAAACAAAAGAGCAATATTTTCATCATCACGTTTCAAATTCATTTCAAATCTCCTTAAATGAGTATTTATAAATCTCTGGACATGATGTCTTCATATGTTTCCCGACGAACCACCAATCTAGACTTTCCATTTGATACCATTACAACCGCCGGACGAGGATTGCGGTTATAATTTGAGGCCATAGCAAAATTATAAGCACCGGTGGAAAGTGCTGCTAAAATATCACCATTTTGCGGTTTTTGAATTAAGATATGCTCTTGCAGCAAATCAGTTTCACAGCATTTTCCGGCGATAGAGGCTTTATAATTCTTTTCTTCAGAGGCTCTGTTCGCCACTAAGAAAGTATACTCCGCTTGATACAAAGAGTATCTTGGGTTCTCAAACATTCCCCCATCCACAGCTACATAATTGCGAACATCCTTAATTTCTTTAACATCACCGACGGTATAGAGCGTAATGCCGGCCTCTCCCACAATAGAACGCCCGGGTTCAATCATAATTTTAGGGATAACAAGGTTATGCTCTTTACACTTCGCATGAACCGCCCGTGATACAGACGCCATGTAATCTTCATACGGAATCGTTTTATCATTTTCCGTATACTGTATGCCAAAGCCGCCACCGAGATTTAATGTTTGAAGAGTAATGCCCAATTTTTCTTTTATTTCAGCATAGAAATCCAACATCACTTGCGCCGCTAACACAAAAGGTTCTATTTCGTGAATTTGAGATCCAATATGACAATGCAAGCCTTTTAGCTTTACATTTGGTAAACCTTTGATTTCTTCTACCATGGCAAAGGCTTCCCCATTTTCAAGTGCCACACCAAATTTAGAGTCAATCTGTCCTGTACGAATCAGGTCATGCGTATGAGCATCAATGCCCGGTTTTACACGAATTGATACAGAAGTGACTTGATTACGGTTGGCAGAAATCTCTTGTATTCTGGTCAACTCCGAATGATTGTCAATCACAATGTCAGCGACCTTACCGTCAATTGCCATTTCAATTTCCTGATAAGATTTATTATTCCCTTGGAAATGAATCTGTTCAGGTTTTACCCCTGCCTGCAAAGCTGTGTAAAGCTCACCGCCCGACACAACCTCAACGTCCAAGCCTTCACTAATGACGATTCTATAAATTTCTTTACAGCTAAAAGCCTTACTGGCGTAAATCGGTACTCCATTACCGCCATAATTCACCTCAAAGGATTTTACATATCGACGACAGATTTCTCTGATTTTATCCTCACTCATCACATAGAGTGGTGTACCATATTCTTTCGCCAATTCTACGGTATCACAGCCGCTGATGTACAAATGTCCATTTTCTTTCACTGATAAGCAATCAATAAACATCGCTTTCCCCCCTTTTAACTTCCTTTTTTCATTTTATCATGCATAAACTGATTTTTCAATCATTTCTCTCACGGTTTCTACTCCTATCCCCTTTGTTGCTGAAAAAGGATAAAATGGGATTTCATTCTCCGCAAAAAGTTCTTCAAACATTGCCATCTGTTTTTGCGTTTCTGATTTATTAAGCTTATCAGCCTTGGTGCAAACCACAATAAATGGCAGTTCGGATTCGATGAGAAAATTAATCATATCAATATCATCGGCCGTAGGCTTATGACGCATATCCAGCAGTTGAATGATGAGCCGTATATTTCTTTTTGCCGCAAAATATCCTTCTACCAACTGTGCCCATTTCTTTTTTTCAGCTTGTGAAACCTTTGCATAGCCATAGCCGGGTAAATCAATCAAACGGCAATCTTTCAAAAGATAAGAGTTAATCGTGGCTGTTTTCCCGGGTGTAGTGCTTACCCGGGCCAATGCCTTTCGATGAATCAGCTTATTAATCAAAGAAGATTTTCCCACGTTGGATTTTCCCGAAAAAACAATCTCCGGTAAATCTGATACCGGCAATTGAGAGGTCATACCCGCGGCAAATTCAAATGTTACTTCTTGAAAATTCATATATTCTCCTACTGAAACATCTCTGTTGTTTTTTCTGCTTTATGTCTTGTTTTCTCTACAATTGTCTTGGTTTTCTGTGGTTTCTTGAACACCGGTTTTTCCAGTGCCAATTCCAGAACAGAATCAATCATTTTGACTGGCACAAATTCTATATTTTCTTTTACCACATTATCAACCTCTGCCAAATCAGGTTGATTGTCCCATGGAATAATTACTGTCTTGATGCCATTTTTAAAGGCAGCCATTGATTTTTCTTTCAAGCCGCCAATCGGCAGCACTCTTCCCTGTAAAGTGATTTCGCCTGTCATGGCAATTGTATGCTTAACCGGCACATTCAACAAGGCAGAGGTAATTGAAGTTGCCATGGCAATACCCGCAGAAGGTCCGTCTTTCGGTACAGCACCTTCGGGAGCATGCAGATGGATGTCATACTTCTCATGGAAATCAGGGGCAATTCCCAATTTTTCTGCTCTTGTACGAATACAAGTAATCGCGGCACCGGCAGATTCTTTCATCACATTGCCCAAAGAACCAGTCAGCTGAATTTTGCCCTTTCCTCTCATCACAGCAACTTCAATCGGAAGCATTTCACCGCCGACACTTGTCCATGCAAGGCCATTGACAAGCCCGACTGTATTGGTATTGAAAAGATTATCTCTGCGAAACTTTCTCGGTCCTAAAAGGTTTTCCAAATTGGCAGAGGTAACAGTAAAGGATTTTGCACCATCTTCCATGACAATCTTCTTAGCTGTTTTACGGCAAATAGACGCAATGTTTCTCTCTAAGTTTCTTACGCCCGCCTCACGGGTATAACCATCAATTAAATCATACACAGCGGCTTTCTGGAATTTAAGCTGGCTGGCTTTTAAACCGTGCTTTTTTAACTGTTTGCGTATCAAATGTTTGGTCGCAATATTATATTTCTCATCAAGCGTATAACTGCTCAGTGGAATAACGTCCATTCTGTCGTAAAGGGGGCCCGGAATGGCGGACGGATCGTTCGCCGTAGTAATAAACAAAACATCCTGTAAATTAAACGGAATCTCTAAATAGCGGTCAGTAAATTCACTGTTTTGCTCAGGGTCTAATACTTCCAATAAGGCAGAAGCCGGATCTCCCCTGAAATGGCTGCTCAACTTATCGATTTCATCCAACAAAATTAACGGATTGTTGGTCTTTGCCTGTTTTAATGCATTAATAATGCGTCCGGGCATAGACCCTACATACGTTTTGCGATGACCCATAATCTCGGCCTCATCACTCACGCCGCCCAAAGATACTCTTACATATTTGCGTCCCAACGCCTGGGCAACAGAACGGGCAATCGAAGTTTTTCCTACACCGGGCGGTCCCACCAAACAGATAATCTGTGCAGACTGTTCCGGTGCCAGTTTTCTCACCGCCAAAATCTCCAAGAACCGTTCTTTTACTTTTTCCATTCCATAGTGGTCACGATTTAAGACTTTTTCTGCCCGGGATAAGTCTATTTTATTCTTAGAAGATTTATTCCACGGCAATGCTAAACAGGTATCTAAATAATTGCGAATCACAGACGCCTCTTGTGAGGCATAAGACATTCTATCCAAACGCTCGCATTCTTTTAGAAGCTTTTCTTCGTAAGGCTCAGCTAACCCTAAAGCCTTAATATCTCGTTTCAAATCCTCAATTTCTTGTTGTAAGCCGTCATCATCGCCGAGTTCATATTGAATGGCGCGTAACTGTTCTTTCAAATAATAATCTCTTTGATTTTCATCAATTTGTGTTTGCGTTCTCTTATGAATTTCGCTTTCAATCTTTAAGACTTCAATCTCATTGGAAATCAATTTCAAAAGCTTTTCCAGCCGTTTGACAGGATGAATTTCATCCAATATAAATTGCTTTTTCTCATAAGAGAGTCCGATATTCATTGTGATATAATCGGCAAGTTTTCCGCAATGCTCTTCTTGCATCGCTCCTAAAAACACATCGGGCGAAAGACGTTTAAATAATCTTACATATTCTTCAAATTTTTCATGGATGACACGAATTAAAGCTTCAGTTTTCCTGTTTTTACGATAAGACGGAGTGGTTATTTCCATTACATTTGCATGGATAAACGGCTCTTCCGCCAGAACAGAAAGCATTTCGGCACGAGCAATTCCTTCTACGTGCAATTTAATGCCATCCGGTTGATTCTTTACCACTTGATGAACCTTAGCAATAACACCCGTGCTATAGATATCTTTTGACTGCGGTTCATGATCAGAAAGATCTGTCTGAGCAGCCAAAAAAATCAATCTCTCACTCTCTGATGCCGCTTGAACGGCAGCAATAGATTTTGATCTTGCTACATCAAACTGAAGCATCATTCCGGGGAAGAAAACAAGTCCCCTCATGGCTAAAACCGGCATGGCTCTCTCAATTTGCTGTCGTTTTATGTTGTCTTTTGACATTATGTACTCCTAAAATCAGTGAAAGACTGTGTCAGATGAACCAACAACAGTCTTTGCCTGTATTATTCAATCAAGAAACTGAGTCGTTTCGGGCTCTTCGTTTCGGTTGTGTAATTTTGATTTTAACGGGTTTACGCTCATGATTGTATTCAATCTCAGCATCTGCCCCATTTTTAACCATCTCTTCTGTTATGGTTATTTTTTCAATTTCATAATTACTGGGTACCTCATACATAAGAGGCATCAATAATTCTTCTAGAACAGAACGCAAGCCTCTTGCCCCTGTTTTACGCTCTAAGGTTTTTTGCGCAATTGCTGTCAAAGCCTCAGGAGTAAAGACCAAATCCACTTTATCCAAAGAGAATAAATGCTCATATTGTTTTATCAGTGAGTTTTTAGGCTCTGTAAGAATACTGACTAAGGCTTTTTCATCTAAATTCGTCAGCGAGGTCATGACAGGGATACGGCCAATCAATTCAGGAATCAAACCGAATTTGACCAAATCATGTGGTGTGACATCCTTCATCCAATCAATTTGATCAATTTCTTTTTTACTCTTGATATCGGCCCCAAATCCTAATGTTGAAGACGTTAACCTCTTTTGCACAATCTTTTCAAGCC
>URPG01000118.1 GCA_900549675.1 uncultured Oscillospiraceae bacterium
AATGACAGACAGCCCACCGAACACGCCGGAGCCCATGGCGCCGCCGATATCCGCCGAGCTGCCAAGCTCGGAAATGATGTTCCCCGCAAGATCGCCGAAGCTGGTCCCGTAGCCGGTGATGCCCGCCGTGAGGCTGCTCTGGAGATTGACCGAGAGCTTGAACAGCTCTACCGGCACGATGGTAAAAAGAGACACCGCCATAAAGCCCTTGATGGCATTTAAAGCGGTGTCCTTCACGCTGCCCCGGCCGTGCTGGTATTCAATGCCGGTTTCAAATGCCGACACCACCAGCCTGGTTCCGTACAGCGCCCAAGCCAGACAAGAAAAAAACAGGACGATGGACTCCAGCTCATCTCAAACAGCTCTACGCCCATGTTTCCCATCTGTGCAAAAAAGTCGGCCAGAAAGCCGACCACCTGTCCGTAGAGCCATTCGATAATCTGATCCATCACGGTCCCAAGAATAAAGTCCCATATGAACATTGGATTCTCACTTCTTTCTGTAAACATAAAAAAGGCACACCATGCAATAAAATGCGGTGTGCCTGCGTATCTGGTGGAGCGAATTTTAAATAGAGCGAGAAGATTTAGAAAATTTCAAAATGACTTGACAATCCGCTCATTCAGAGCTTCAATACCACACAACGGTGGCCGCCGAAATAAGGAAAAGGAGGTCAATTGCGTGGCAGATTACAAAAAAATGTATGATTCGCTGTTTAACGATGTGACGGATGCCATTTCGCTGCTTCAGCGTGCGCAGCAAAAGACGGAGGAGCTTTTCATCTCTGGCGATGACGGCGTTATTGTGGAAATCAAAAGAGATTCCAATCCCAACGACGAGGATAAATAACAAAACCCGTTTGCATAAGGCAAGGAGAGCGGCTCTGCCGCCCTCCTTGTTTTGCTGCTGCAAACGCCTTGGAGTATAGTTGCAACTCGCCTATGCTTACACGGGGTTTGGGATTATACCGCAATGGTTTCCATGTGTTCAAAATCAATGACCACATCTGCTTTGTCAAATGTAATTTGAAACAAGATTAGCGCAGGAAGTACCTCCGGGTAACTCATAAGGTATTCCGGCGTTTTAGTTATAAACTTATCCTTGATTGCTTCAACAGAAACAGAGCTTTTTTTAACAACACCAGCCTTGATCCGGACGTGTTCTTCACCATTTTCCGGAATCGTTGTGAATGCGACATGAGGATTTTCTATAAACTCCGCAACCTTTTGGTTGTCACTAAAGGTAGAAAAATACAGAGTTTTCAGCTCCGCATCATAATAAAAATTGACAATACGCACATTGGGTGCTCCGTTCACCGTAGTTGCAATGGCGATTGCTTCCTGGTTTTCCATCATGCGTTCAAATTCTTTTTGATAGTCCATTTGTCATTGGCTCTCCTTTTTCTTTTTAGACTTAGGCATCGGCAGTTGGGCGCAGGTTTCCTGTACCAGCCTGCATAAAAAATCCCTATCTTCAATATCTTCCAGCAATATTCTCGGCTTTGCTCCGTCATAGGGAATACCCATGGTAACTTCGGGCAAAAGTGCCAAACCTGCTTCGGTAAGACTGATAAAGAGCTGATTATCACAAATGAGAGCAAAACACTTGCCATCACAATAAACAGCATAGTCGCCAAACATTTTCTTGTAGGTAATAGATCCTGCAAGGCTCATCTGCTCGCAAACGTACAAAACATAATCCATTGATGATGCCATGCACAATCCTCCTCGTATAGATTTTTATTTCGTAAATGAGCCAATTTCAATGAGGTTGCCCTCTGGATCTGCAACATAGCAGGTTCGTTGTCCCCATGGCTCCGTGGTTGGTGCTAAAACAGGCATCGCACCTTTGGAAGCAATCTGTTCAAATGTTTCATCGACCGCGGCATAATTGGGGACACTCATCGCAATTTCATAATGGCCGTTGATATCCTTTGCGTAAGAAAATGATTTTTTTGTCATCTGCTCGAAATCGGTTCTGCGGTAGAGTAAAAACAAAGTTCCATCTTTGACCAGATAGACATTGCTTGCATCTTCTTCCTCCTTAATTTCAAAGCCAAGAACATCACGGTAAAAGCGCACCATGGTAGGCATATCTTTTACAAAAATTCCAAAGCCGTCTAATTTCATGCGTTTACCTCGCTTTCTTTTTCTTGAACGGGAATGCGCAACACGGTTTTTATCTTTGAAATCTCCACTTTTCTGGGATCGGAAAGATAAATTTCGTGATGTCGGCGGGTATTGGACAAATCATTTTGCAGACTGTTCTCTGCAATAAATGCGTCCATTTTCGCTAGTGTTGCAGGCTCATCGTCGAAGCTGCCTTGATGCATGCACTGCACACAAAGTCCCTCGGTTAATGTCATAAGTCTTGCTGCCGAAAGCTCAATATGGGGCTTTTTCTTTGCAGTTATTTCGCAGGCTGCGGCGAACAGCACATCAGTCACAAACTCCGGCTGGCGAATCAAGGCTGTCCAACAAAACTGAGACTTGCTGCTGTAATCAAACGCTTCTTTACCTTCAAGCCACCAAAGTCCCTCTAACGGAGGAACCACATACTCAAAGTAATCCGGCGGAGTATTGCCGCTTTTAGGCATCATCTTAATTGCATAGGACAAGGCATACAGTGTTTCAATCGCCTTTTGATATTCTCCGTTTGGGTCATTGGGATTGCCCCGGCCGTTAACCGCGATAAACTTCATTTCCGGCACATTCACTACAGCCGGTACGGATTTGGGCTGATAGAGCTCCCTATACTGCTTCTTATAATCCAATTTTTCCATTTGCGTGCCTCCAATCTGCACACAAAGCATACCATGCCTCACTTGACAGCTGCGTGTCATATTATAAATAGTTGTCCAGCGTTTTTTGCAGCTTTTCCTTGATTTGCAGGCGGATATCCTGCGGCTCTAAAATTTCACAATGCTCCCCGAAGGTCGCAAGATAGTGGTAGACCCAATCGCCTCTTGGCATGGTGAGCCGGACAATAAAATCACCGCCGGGGAGCGTTTCGTACTCTGAAAACTCATCGTAGACTCGGTACGCCATTTTCTTTGTCAGCTTCAGCGTGATGGTTACGAAATCATCTTGAAAACACCTTTTGCCGTCAAATATCTTTGCAGGAGCGGTGCGTTCAAAGTAATCACCCAACAGCTCCAATTCTTTTATGCGCCGCAGCTTGAAGAAACGATAGTCCTGCCGCACCGTACAAAACGCATAAAGATACCAGTTTTGTCCCTTAAAACAGAGCTTCAAGGGCTCTACTGTACGCCGCATATCGCCCTCGCTGCTATAATACGCAAATGCGACCTTTTCCTTTGCAAGAATGGCGGTTTTCAGTTGGCCGAATAGCTTTGCTTCCTCCTCGGCATTGGCCCAATCGGAAAAAGCGACTTCAATCCAATCGGCGTTGGTCTTTCCAAACAGGGAGGACAGCTTTTGCACGGCGGTGTTCGCCTGCTCCAAGTTGACTGCCTCGACCGCGTGAAGTGCGGAAAGAATATCCGATTTTTCCGCATCGGTCAGCACAGCCTTATTGAGAACGAAATCAGGAAGAAGCGATATACCACCGCCCTTGCCCTTGGTCATATAAATGGGTATTCCCGCCGAGGATAGAAGCTCCACATCCCGATAAATGGTGCGGGAAGAAACCTCAAAGTGCGCCGCAAACTCCCCGGCAGTCATGCTTTTTTGGTTCAGCAAAAGATAAACCATTTCGAACAGCCTGTTAATCTGCATAGTATCACCTCGATTGCTTTTTATTATAAGGTGATAATATGACATCCGCAAGACATATTTAGGCGAATACGCGGAATTGCATTGACATTGACATCGCCACCGCATTGTGATAAAGTAAGCGAAAGAAAGAGTGGTGTGTTGATGTCGGTCATTCTGTAAGGATTTAAGTTGAACGCATGAAATGAGCAGGTATTCTGCTCTTGTTTGTGTTGCGAAAAAACTGCCTTACAGATTGAAACATCCATTTTTGAATGGTGTAATTTGTAGCGCAGTCGTGTACTGCGCTTTTTTGTTTTCTTTCGATAGGCAGAAATGAGAAAGGAAAATAACCATGTATTCATTTACAGACAAATTTATGTTGAACGATAAAAACGCCGAGTTTCTGAAATCTACGATGATGGGGCCAAACGCTATGCGGCTGGCAGAAGAATTGAGCTCACCCCTGCACATTCATGGCAATATGCGCATCCTTGACCTTGGCTGCGGGTGTGGTCTTTCCACCTTGTTGTTAGTCCAAAAATACGGCGCGTCCGTCTTCGCCGCCGACCTTTGGATTTCTCCCACGGAAAACTATGAGCGTTTTCAATCCTTGGGGATTGCGGATAAGGCTGTTCCGATTTTTGCCGACGCAACCAAAGGACTTCCGTTTGCGCACGGATACTTTGATGTGCTGTTTACTGTGGATGCTTATCACTATTTTGGTGATACGGAGGAAATGCTCCCATCACTGATGCCTTTCGTAAAAAAGGGTGGCTATATTGCCGTGGCAATCCCCGGATTAAAATATGATTTTGGGGAAAATGTTCCCGATGAAATGCAGCCGTTCTGGAATGATGAAGTAGCCAGAACGATACGCTCAATTGATTGGTGGAAGAGTCTATGGCAGAAAACAGAGGGCATCGACATTATGGACATTCGTGAGATGACTTGTTGTAAGCAAGCATGGAGCGAATGGTTGACCGCTTACCATCCTGTTGTTGCCGGAGATATCAAAATGATGCAAGCTGAGGGCGGCAAGTATTTTAATCTGATTCAATTGATTGCCAAAGTCGTTTAAAACGATTTTCCGTCAGGTTCTATCATAGTTTTATGCTGGTTGTGTTGGATGTAAATCTATTGTTCGTTATTCTATTGCAGAGTTGAAACGAGTACCGAGTAGTCGAAGCTGCTCGGTACTCGTTTATACTATATCCCCAAAATCGTCCAGTCAATGCTTGCATATAGCTGGTGGAAAGATACTGATAAATATGCTATTCTTTTATATATAATTATTTGTACTGTAACACAGATGTCCTAAATCATGAACAGTAAGGGGGTGTACCATGGATACTGCATTAACATTAAGAGTTGCTTGTGAACAAGGTAAGTGCTTGGAGAATGAGCAAATCTCCAGCCTGCTAAGTCAATCGGCATTGGTTAGAAAGCTCACAGCAGATTTTGTGGACCATCCCCTGTTTGCTGTTTTTCGGATTATGGGTCTAAGCGAAATCCCATGTATAGAAAGATTACCTTACACGCAAAAAATAGTTGACTATATTAACCGGAACATTTCGACAGCAGAAGGGTTTTCATGCTTAGGCGGAATTGAAGAAATTGTACCTTGCTATAACGCCATGCTGCTGGAAGCCTATTGCAGACTTGGGCTTGCTGAGAGTAAAGAAGCACAGGCAGCTTTAAGCTGGATCGAACAATATCAGCTTTTTGAACGTAACCAAACTACTTCATGGCCTCATAAAGGTGTATGCAAGCATGGTGGTTGCCTTGGAAAAACACCATGTTATATTGGTATCGGTAAAACTGTTCGTGCGCTTATCACTTATTCAGAGTTTGTGAAGCATGAAAACCAGAACGTGGAAAAGCTCTTGATGCAAGGGACAGACTATATGCTTCGTCATAAAATGTTTCAGAGATTATCGGATGACAAACCCATCAGCTCTCATATTACGGATATTATGTTTCCGCAAAACTACGCACTTTCACTTACAGACTTAACTTATATTGTTGGGAAAAGGCGGTTAGCAGTAAATAAAGACAGCGCAGCATTGTTACGCCATTTGCAAGAAAAGCAAATAGCGGCAAATCAGTGGAAGATTGATTATCTATACAGCTATAAAGGATATGTCGGCTTTGATAGCAAGCGCAAAGCATCGGAATGGGTTTCAACATTATTTCCGATATGGCTATCCGGTTCTGTATGAGAATATACAAATCCCAAATGAACAGCCCCGGCTTTTAATAAAAGCGAGGCTGTTCATTTATGCTACATTGCCGAAATCGTCCAATCAAGATTTGTATGGCGATGGTGGTTTATTGGCATCTTCATTCTTTTGCTATAATAATATTATATTTTAGTTTTTGTACAGCACAGCAATATCGTGTATCCTACGTTTCATTTCTTTGCGTATAGATAACGGCTCTAAACACTCACTCTTATTCCCAAAACTAAAGAGAATATCAAAATAGTAATCGTTCTCTATAAAAGGGAAATCAACAATGTAATGTTCTTCACCGGCCGGAGTAAATTCTTCATAAGCGCAGTAATCCAACACCCTATCCATCACATCTTGGTGAATACGGATTTTAATTTTGGTTTGCATTGTTTCTATAATATCCGAAACTTCTAAAATTGGTTTCTGATAATCTCGTGGAATAAAAAATTCATCTTTTATTTGTAGATTTGATATGCGAGATAGTTTGAATAAGCGATAATCACTTCTCATATGGCAGTACCCTTGAAAGTACCAATGACTATTTTTTAATACAAGCTGATACGGCTCAACTACTCGTTCAGTTTTATTTCCGTGGTGGGCTGAATACCCAAAGGTTAATAGCCTGCTATCCTGCAAGGCTGTTTTAATCGTTTCCAAATGCGGCCCTATATTTCTGTT
>URPG01000119.1 GCA_900549675.1 uncultured Oscillospiraceae bacterium
TCCGCCGCAAAGAGAAAAACAAAAAGTTGTGTCAATGTTTCGTTTAATTCGTTCAACGCTTGGCACCAATAAACCTATTGCCGTAGAACAAATTGCGATACAAACGCAAAGACTGCAGGATATTATTGATAAGTCCAATATTACAGAATCCGGAATAGTATATGTCATAAATCAGCGCGGAGAGATTATTTGCTCATCTTCCGGAAAAGATGATTTATTAAAAAAATTGGAAGAAAACAATAATCTCCCGCACAAAGGCAGTATCGTTGATTGGGATACGGAAAAAATTGCATCAGAAGAGTATATTGTGCAAAAAAAAGGAATTGATATGACTGATTGGGTATTGGTGGCACTGGTGCCAAAATCCGAAATAGAGGCGCAGGTACACCAAATCAGCTTTTTTACAATATCTTTCTCTGTAATTGCCGTCATTGTAATTGTCCTTTTAGCATACCGCATTGCCAAATACTATACAGACAGATTGAACCGTTTGGCGAAAAGCATGGCAAGTGTGCAAAACGGCAACTTAAATGCCTGCTTAATGACAGAGGAACAGGACGAAATTGGACAAATTTTTAATCAATTTAATGATATGACGAACCGCTTGAAGGATTTGATGCAGCAGCAGTATAAAATGGGAAAAGAAGTAAAGACAGCGCAGCTGCAATCATTGCAGGCACAAATTAACCCTCATTTTTTATACAATACGCTTGATTTAATCAACTGGCAGGCAATTGACAACAATGCCCCCGAAATTGCAGAGGTAGCCCGCAGCTTGGCAAAATATTATCGCCTGAGTTTAAACCGTGGCAGACAAGTGGTGTCTATCGGAGAAGAACTTGAGCATGTAAAATCTTATATTTATATCGAAAACAGGCTGTTTGATGGAGCGATACATTTAGAAATAAACGTGCCGGAGGAGATACAAAATTTAGCATGTATCAATATCATGCTCCAGCCTTTTGTAGAGAACTCCATCGTACATGGCATTGCGGGAGATATCAGTATTCAAGAGTGTTTTATCCGTATTGAAGCAAAAAAGATAGGCAGAGATATTCTTTTCAGTGTGCAGGATGACGGAAAAGGCATGACGGAAACTCAACTGCAAAATATTTTAACAACAGAACCTCAAAAAAGTTATAATGGATATGGTGTTAAAAATGTAAATTCAAGAATTCAACTCTGTTATGGTTTGGAATACGGACTGTCTTACAGCAGTGTTTTAGGAAAAGGAACAACCGTTGAGATTCGGATTCCAGCTTTAACGGTGGAAGAGGCCGAAGAAATCATCACGTGAAATTAATCTTGGGAGGAGATGTAAACATGAAGATTCAACATATTATCAGTAAAGAAGGGGATTTTTGGCAGGAGGGAACGGTTGAACATAAAAATTATGAGGACTGCCTAATTGTTACCGATGTCAAAAAACAAGAGATAAAAGGCTTTGGCGGTTGTTTTAATGAGCTTGGTTGGGAGGCCTTACAAAAGGCAGAAGAAACACAGCGAAAAGCTTTTTTAGATGAATTGTTTGTGCCTGAAAAAGGGAATTTTAACTATGGCCGTGTTCCCATTGGAGCCAATGATTTCAGTTTAGAGTGGTATAGTTGCGATGAAACCGACGGCGACTATGAACTCAAAGACTTTAATATTGAAAGAGATAAAAAATATACCATTCCGTTCATTCGAGAAGCAATCGCTCGCCAGGGCAAGAATTTTACAGTGTTTGCCTCTCCGTGGAGTCCCCCCACTTGGATGAAAACCAAAAAAGCGTATAACTTTGGTACTTTGCGCGGGGAAGAAAAAGTTTTAAAAGCATATGCAGAATATTTTGCTAAGTTTGTGTTGGCGTATCAGCAAGAGGGTGTGACGGTAAGTCAGGTTCATGTGCAGAACGAACCTATGGCAGACCAGAAGTTTCCTTCCTGTAAATGGACGGGACCGCAAATGCGTGATTTTATCCGAGATTATTTAGGACCGGTTTTTGCAGCGCACGGTTTGAATGCTGAAATTTGGCTGGGTACCATTAACGGACCTTTCTTAAATATGCAATTGGGAGAAAAAACACCCTTTTCTGAATTTTATGATCAATTTATCAATACGGTCTTGTCGGATAAAAAAGCCAGAAAGTACATTAGCGGCGTTGGCTTGCAGTGGGGCGGCAAGCATGTATTGGAGCAGGTGGAACTAAGCTATCCGGAAATGAAAATTATGCAGACAGAAAGTGAGTGCGGCGACGGACAGAATAGTTTTGAGCATATGGAGTATGTATCGGGACTCATGTGGCAATATTTCCGTCATGGAGCAGAAAAATATACCTATTGGAATATCGCCTTGACCAATGAAAGCGTTTCAACATGGGGCTGGAAACAAAATTCTTTATGTACAGTAAATCCACATACAGGGGATATTCAGTATCAACCGGAATATTACTTAATGAAGCATTACTCACAGTTTGTAAAACCCGGCGCAAAGTACATAGAAAGCAAAGGTCACTGGGCCGGTAACAGCAGTGTGTTTGAAAATCCCAATGGTTCTATTGTGGTTGTGCTGACCAACCATATGCATGAGGCAAGAGAATTAAGTATAAAAGTAAAAAATCAGGTTGTATCAGCGTTGATTGAGCCGCACAGCCTGCACACATTTGTAATAGAGGCATAATCCGGATGAATAAAAAATCTATGCAAGGAGATGTATATGAAAAAGTTGTTATACGGGGCGGCCTATTATGATGAATATATGCCTCATGAAAGACTTGACAAGGACATTCAAATGATGAAAGACGCGGGCATAAATGTCGTGCGTATTGCGGAATCGACTTGGAGCACCTTGGAACCTCGAAACGGAGAATTTAACTTTACCCATATTGACCGTGTTCTTTATGCCATGGATAAAGCCGGCATTCACGTCATTATCGGGACGCCCACGTATGCGGTGCCGCCGTGGATGGTCAAGGAACATCCGGAGGTTTTGGCAGTGACCCCACAAGGGCAAAATCAATACGGACCCCGTCAAAATATGGATATTACCAGTCCGGTGTATTTGTTTTATGGAGAACGGATGATTCGCAAGCTAATGGAACACGTAAGCGGACATCCTGCTGTTATTGGCTATCAATTGGACAATGAAACCAAATATTATGAAACAGCGGGGCCCAATGTACAGGTCCATTTTGTAAAGTATCTGCGAAAAAAATTCAATAATGATTTAGAAGCACTCAACCACAAATTTGGTTTGGATTATTGGAGCAACCGGATAAACGATTGGGACGATTTTCCCAATGTGAATGCGACAATTAATGCCAGCTTAGGAAGCGAATTTAAGAAATTCCAAAGAAAATTGGTTACAGATTTTTTAGCTTGGCAGGCAGATATTGTAAACAAATATAAAAAGCCGGAACAATTTATTACGCAAAACTTTGATTTTGATTGGAAAGGTGTTTCCTATGGTATACAGCCGTCGGTAGATCACTTTTCAGCAGCGAAATGTGTGGATATTGCGGGCGTGGATATTTATCATCCGTCGCAGGACGATTTAACAGGTGCTGAAATCTCCTTTGGCGGCGACATCGCGCGTTCCATGAAACGAGATAATTATCTTGTGCTGGAAACACAGGCGCAGGCCTTTGTGAACTGGATACCTTATCCGGGTCAGCTGCGGCTGCAAGCGTTTGCTCATCTTGCCTGTGGTGCCAACATGGTTTCGTATTGGCATTGGCACTCTATTCATAATGCTTGTGAAACCTATTGGAAAGGACTTTTAAGCCATGATTTTGAACCCAACCCGACGTATCTGGAGGCAAAGACGATTGGCAGTCTGTTTGACAAACTTAGCCCAAAATTGGTGAATTTAAAAAAGAGAAATAAGGTTGCTGTTTTGTTCAGCAATGAGGCGCTTACAGCCTTGAATTCTTTTTCACATTTCCAAGGAAATTTAGAGTACAATGATGTGTTCCGACTCATGTATGATGCTTTATACCGCATGAATGTAGAGTGTGATTTTCTCGACCCTTCCAGTACCGAGCTTGAGGAGTATAAGTTAATTGTAGTTCCACCGTTATATGCAGCATCTGATGCTTTATTGGAAAGATTGAATCGTTTTGTTGAAGAAGGCGGCCATGTGGTCTATGGCATGAGAAGCGGATTTACCGATGAAAATGTCAAGGTTCGTACTACGCATCAACCCGGCATTATTGAAAAAGCCTGCGGCATTTACTACTCTCAGTTTGCAGCGGCAAAAGACATTGAATTGACGGATTATCACTTTGACGTGCCGGTTGAGAAAACAAAGCTGAGTACCATTATTGAATTGGTCAGTCCTGTATCAGCAGAGGTATTGGCACGCTACCGCCACCCATATTGGGGCGAATATGCTGCTATTACCGGCAATTCATACGGCAAAGGATATGCCACCTATCTTGCTTGTGTGCCCGGAAAAGAGGTCATGGAGGAGGTGCTCAAGCACGCCTTGCAAAAAGCCAATCTTTGGGGAGAAAATCAAAAGCTGCATTTTCCTATTATCACTAAAAGCGGCGTGAATGACAGCGGAAAGACCATTCACTATTATTTTAATTTTTCTATGCAGGAGCAATCGGTGTCCTATTTTCACCAAAACGGGGTGGAATTAATGAAAGAATCACCTATCGCAACAGGAGATTTCCTCCGATTAGAACCGTGGGGCATAAGCATTATAGAAGAAAATTAAAGTGAATAATTCGCTGTAATATTGCTCCAAAAGGGAAATCTTAGAAAAGAAACACAAAAAGCATGAACCCCCTCCATTCGGGGTTCATGCTTTTTATATACAAACGAGTAACCTACGCATTTTTTATCTTTCACGTTTTATCATGAACTTTTTAAGCAGATATGGTCACCTCTTGCAGTGGAAAGTTCAAACCCTGCTGAGAGGATACGGTTTTGGATACAAAAACGGCATTCGGCGGCCTCATCACCTGTACAGATTTTATTGTCATAGAGGGAATAATCCTTGCGAACGCTAACAGGGGAGAGGTTGGGCATAACTACATTAGCACCTGCCTGCAGACCCAACTCACGACCCCTAGGGTCGATGGTGCCCAAAGCGGTGGTAGCGGGGAGCAGGGCATTTGGCAACATCAGGCGGGTCAAGGCAACCATGAGAAGCGTTAAGTTCAAACTGCCCTGCGGTCTATCTCGAAAGGGCGTGTCTGCGTGAGGAATAAATGGCCCAATTCCCACCATTTCGGGCTGTAGGTCTTTTAGGAAAAGCAAATCATTGGCAAGCATTTCATAGGTCTGACCGGGAGAGCCGACCATGAATCCGGCTCCAGTTTGGTAACCGATTGCTTTCAATGTATACAAGCAGGCTTTTCGATGAGAGAGCTGGAGGGTTTGCGGGTGCAAGAGATTATAATGCTCCTCGGTGGCGGTTTCATGACGTAATAAATAACGGTTAGCACCGGCGTCATATAGACGCTGATAGCTTTCACGGTTTCGTTCGCCCAAAGAAAGTGTAATAGCACAATCTGGGTAAGAATGACGGATTTCAGCAACAATATCGCATAGAATATCGTCCGTAAAATAGGGGTCTTCTCCGCCTTGCAGGACAAAAGTGCGAAAACCCAGTCCGTGGCCGATTTCACAGCAAGTAAGAATATCCTCTTTCGTGAGGCGATAACGGTGAGCGTGACTGTTGGCGGCACGAATTCCGCAGTAGTAGCAGTTGTTTTTACAATAATTTGTAAATTCAATCAGACCGCGCATAAAAACTTGCTTGCCGTAAACGGAATCGCAGACAGCTCTTGCCTCAGTAAGGATAGCAGGATCTGGATTTTTTGCATTTTGGGCAATCAGTTTGGTCAGTTCATCGTGAGTCATCTGCTGAATTTTCATCGGTGGCTCCTTCTAAAAACAATTTACAACGATTCCATGCGCCGGAAAGAATCGCTAAACACATTCCGTAGTTGGTAACAGGCAAGGCGGCTTGTTTCATTTTCTTCATTCTGTTTTTGACTTCCGATTCATTGAGCATACAGCTCCCGCATTGAATGGCAAAAGCATAATCTGCTAAATTTTCGGGAAATTGATAACCGCTGAAAAAGTCGAAATTGAGTTTGGCACCTGTTTTTTTCTGCAAAAGAGCGGGGATTTTCACCCGGCCGATATCTTCATGAGTTTGATTGTGGGTACAACCCTCCAGCATCAAAATTTTATCGCCTGGCTTTAGCTTTTCAATCGTGTTTGTTCCCTCAATTAAGGCAGACAAAGAGCCTTTTTTTCTTGCCATTAAAATCGAAAAAGAAGTAAGGGGAATTTTTCTTGGCACAATCTGATTCACTTTTGCAAAGGCTTGGCTGTCTGTTATCACTAAATCAATAGAGGGCAAATTCTCAAGCGTCTTGGAAAGTTCTTCTGTCTGACAGCAAACAGCCGTAAAATGATGATCCAAACAATCTCGTAAAAGCTGTACTTGGGGGAGAATAATTCTGCCCTTGGGAGCGGCGGAATCAATGGGCATAACCATAACAACCGTACTGCCGGCGGGCAGTAAATCACCGATAAACGTTTCTCTTTCGGATGTTAGCTGAGAAAGAGAGGTCGCTAATTTTAACCGCAGTTCTTCAATATTGCTTTTTTC
>URPG01000120.1 GCA_900549675.1 uncultured Oscillospiraceae bacterium
AAATCCATCTCTCAGTAAATGAAGCCTATGCAAGAGCGGCGGTATCTTCTTTTTTGGCCCAGCTTGACCCAACAGTAGCCGATTTAACAGATATTAAAACAGCAGTATCTGAAGCAGTAACCAATGCGATTGTACATGGCTATCGTGACGAAATCGGAACAGTTTACATAACGGTAAAAATTTTTGCAGACGGAAAAGCCGTGGTTCGTGTACGGGATAAAGGCTGTGGAATTCCCGATATCAAAAAAGCGATGGAACCCTTGTTTACAACAGGGGGAGAAGAGCGTGCCGGTCTTGGCTTTGCTGTTATGGAAAGTTTTTGTGATTCGGTTCGAGTCAGTTCAAAAGAAGGACGAGGGACAAGCGTTACACTGACAAAATTCTTTGAAAAGAAAGAATGATGCAGGATAATACAATGAAAACAAATTCTGAGAGCCAAGTGGAAGAAAATATTGGTTTAGTTCATTTGTGTGCCAAACGTTTTGTGGGGCGCGGCATGGAATATGATGATATTTTTCAAGCAGGCTGTGTCGGTTTGATTAAAGCAGTAGAAAATTTTGACCCAGAAAAAGGTTTTAAATTTTCTACCTATGCTGTTCCGGTTATTTTAGGAGAGATGAAAGGTCTTTTTCGAGAGGGGGGAGCGGTCAAGGTTTCCCGCGGTGTTCGAGAACTTTCACGTAAAGTGCAGGAACAGGCAGATTTAATGCGGGAAGAAACAGGTGTTATGCCGAACATTTCAGAAATTGCAGAAAAATTGGGAATTACAACAGAAAAAACGGCTATGGCCTTGGGTGCTTCTGTGACACCGCTTTCTTTAACAGGGGGAGAAGAGAACACAGAAATACAAATTCCTGTTGATGCTCCTGAAGAACAACTGACAGAGCGTATGACCTTATATCAAATTATGGAAACCATGGAAGAAAAAGATAGAAAACTCCTCATGTATCGTTATTTTAAGAATAAGACACAACAGGAAACAGCAGATTTATTAGGTATGACGCAGGTACAAGTCAGCAGAAGAGAGAAGAAGTTATTGGCCTATATGCGTAGTTTATTGTAGATTATGAATAAATTTGACGAACCGTTAAAAAGAGAAACAGCAGAGTTTATTGTCTGCTGTTTCTCTTTTTAGAATATGAATTCAAATCCATCATAGCTGACAAGGAAACCGTCTTCTTTGGTGGCTTCGACAATTTCATCGTACATTAAAATACCGTTATGAGAAAAATGATTGACGATAAATTGCGTTGAAGAATCCACACAGCCAATGTCAAGAAGTCTTTGTTTTACAAGGCGGTTGTCAGCAATCGTCATATGACCACTGCCTGCTGAATAAATCACTCCGGTGCAGTCAAAGCTGACTAAATCAATATGATGTCCTTCTAGGTAATGCCATGTTTCTTCGGGATAAATACCGGAATCGTTGGCATAAAACAATGTCTGACCTTCTTTTTCGATTAAGTACAAAAGGCAATCTTCCTCTTTACTTCCGTGATTGGCCAGAAGAGGAGTGACTTTATATCCCTCCGCAGTTTCAAAGCGCTGAAACGGTTCAATCACTTGGAAATGAACGTATTTGGCAAGCTCTACAGGGTCTTCTTGTCTTTGTGCATATTGGTATTCTTCGGCAACCGTTTTATTGCCATAAATGGTTAATAGCGGTGTTTGTAAACGATAGCAGTAAGGTTTTGTGCGCAGGATTAAGTCCAACGGATAAAAATGGTCTTGATGGGAATGCGTCACCAATAAAGTAGCAATTTTGCCAAAAGAGAGGTTTTCTTTCAGCATATGAGCATAAGCGTCGGGAGGATAGTCTATCAAAAGACAATCATCGATAAGCGCTTGTGAACGGGTGCGAATGTTTTTTCCACCCAATTTTCTGGCTTTGCGGCAGGCGTCACAATCGCAAAAAAGAGCGGGCCAGCCTTCTGCGGCCGCCGTGCCTAAGTATTTGATTTTCATAAAGAACTCCCCCTTTAATGATTACTCATTGTAACGCTATATAATTAAAATGTCAATTTAAACCAAGAAAAAATTAAATCAAGAAAAAACAGCTGGGCACGGCAGCTGTTTTTTCTTGATTTATGACAGAATTATTTCATAGCTTCATACTTCTTTTTTGTTGCCAGACCTCCTCGGATATGTCTTTGTGCCTTATTCAAATCCAGTATGTTTTTTACATCACGATAAAGACTGTTATTGATATTTTTCAGTCGTTGTGATACATCTTTGTGCACGGTACTTTTGCTCACGCCGAATTGCTTGGCAGCACGCCTGACAGTAGACTTATTTTCTACTATGTATTCACCCAAGCGTGTTGCTCTGTCGTCGATAAGGTTCACGATTAACACTCCCTCAAAACACAAAAAATTCTGCTTTTCATGAGAACCGCAAATTAAATTTCTTATGTGTTTTCTTAAGTTATGTGTTAATACATATGTTAAAAAGAGCATTTTTAGTACAAGATAAAAAAGTAAAGAAACGCAGTTTTTGCGCTTCTTTACTTTTCATAGATGAAACATTAAGTGGAAGAAAGGTCTGCAAGCTTATAACAAAGAGTCATCATGCTGTCATTTAAATGAACATTTTCTACGATGGTGTCCGGATAATTAATGGCAATATCATAATGGCTGAAATTCCAAAAAGCTTTTACACCATGAGAATGGAGCGATTCAACCAATTTTTCGGCAGGTTCTCTGGGAACACACAGAATGGCCATAATTGGTTTTTCTGACCGTATAAAATCCAACATTTTTTCTTCCGGCATAATGGTATATTCATGAATTTTTTCGCCAAAAAGCTTTTCTTTGCTGTCAAAAATACCGATAAGCTTAAATCCCAATGATTCAAAGGGAACATGAGCGGCAACGGAACGGCCAAGATTACCGGCACCGATTAAAATACATTTGTGCAGCTTATCAATTCCAAGAATAGCAGCGATTTCATCACAAAGATGAGGAATATTATAGCCATAGCCTTGCTGACCAAAACCACCAAAGCAGTTAAAATCCTGTCGGATTTGTGAGGCTGTCAGTCCCATTTTTTCTGATAAATCTTTGGAAGAGATTTTTGCAACGCCTGCTTTTCTTAGCTCTGTTAAAAAACGATGATAACGTGGCAGTCGTCGAATGACAGACATTGAAATATTTTCTCTCTTTTGCATATTGTAGCCCTTCCTAGTTTTTCCTTTTATAAAATTTACTTATAGCAGGCTTTCTAATTGGTCACGAACAGCCAGTAAAAATTCTTCTGTATTTACCTTTTGAACATTTGGCAGTGTAGACATAGAGGCTAAATCTCCGGTCATAACGCCTTTTTCAATGGTATCAATAGCAGCCTGTTCTAATTTATTGCTGAAGTTTACCAAAGCTTCATTTTTATCTAACTCACCGCGTTTACGCAGAGCGCCCGACCAAGCGAACAAGGTTGCCATGGAGTTTGTAGAGGTAGGTTCCCCTTTTAAGTGTTTATAGTAGTGACGCTGTACAGTGCCATGTGCAGCCTCATATTCATAAATGCCCTCAGGAGAAACCAGTACAGAGGTCATCATAGCCAAACTGCCGAAAGCAGTGGCAACCATATCACTCATAACGTCACCGTCGTAGTTTTTACAGGCCCAGATATAGCCGCCTTCACTGCGGATGACTCTGGCAACCGCATCGTCAATCAAGGTGTAGAAGTATTCAATGCCGACTTCTTCGAACTTAGTCTTATAATCTTTCTCGTAAATTTCTTGAAAGATATCTTTGAAACGATGATCATATTTTTTGGAAATCGTGTCCTTGGTAGAAAACCATACATCTTGTTTGGTGTCCAACGCAAACTGGAAACAAGCATGAGCAAAGCTGATAATGCTTTCATCTAAATTGTGCAAACCTTGCAGAACGCCTGCACCCTTATAATCGTGAACTAAGACTTTTTCTTCACTGCCGTCTGCTTTTGTAATCAAAAGCTCTGCCTTAGCGCCGGCAGGCACGATGGCCTCAGCATTTTTGTATACGTCACCATAAGCATGTCTGGCAATTGTAATTGGCTTTTTCCAACTGGGGATAAAAGGGGTAATACCTTTTACTAAGATAGGTGTACGGAAAACCGTTCCGTCCAAAATGGCACGAATGGTGGCATTGGGGGATTTCCACATCTCTTTTAGATTATATTCTTTTACTCGTTCAGCATTGGCAGTGATGGTAGCGCATTTTACCGCTACACCATATTTTTTGGTGGCGTTGGCAGAATCAATGGTGACTTGGTCGTTGGTAGCGTCACGATGTTCAAGACCTAAATCATAATATTCCGTATTTAACTCAAGGTAAGGCGTGAGGAGAATATCTTTAATCATTTTCCAAATGATACGGGTCATCTCATCTCCGTCCATTTCGACAAGCGGGGTCTTCATGGGGATTTTTTTCCAGTTCTGCATGCTTATAATCATCCTTTCATTTTGTGGGTCTTATTAAGATTGACAGAAACAAAGGTTAAATATTGCCTTGATTTTTGGTATAGTTAAGCAGACCGCCGGCAATTACCATTTCACGTTCTCTGTCAGTAAGAAGCGCCGTCAGTTTGATTTCTGTATTTTTTGTCAGGTTTTTCATGGTTACGGCTGTTCCCGCTGTGAGTTCAGCTTTGATATTAGGCAAAACCAATTCATCCATTTGGTCAATTGTATCGTAATCGTTTTCATCATCAAACTGCAAGGGAATAATACCTGCATTGGCAAGGTTGGCACAGTGGATTCTGGCATATGACTTTGCCACAATAGCCTTAATCCCCAGATACATCGGCACAAGAGCGGCATGTTCTCTGGAAGAACCCTGTCCATAGTTAGCACCGCCGATAATAATGCCGCCGTTTTCTGCTTTGCAGCGCTCAGGGAAAGTTTCATCGCAAACAGCAAAACAGAATTGTGAAAGATGAGGAATATTTGAGCGGTAGGGGAGAATTTTAGCACCGGCCGGCATAATGTGGTCTGTGGTAATATTGTCGCCGACTTTGAGAACTGCCTTTTTCTCAATTGAATCTGTCAAAGGTTCAGAAGTGGGGAATGGTTTAATGTTGGGTCCGCGAAGAATCTCAATCGAATCCATTTCTTCTTCCGAAGCGGGGGGATCAATTAAGTTATCATTGATTAAATATTTGTCCGGGAGCTTAATTTCAATAGGTTCTCCCAATGTTCTCGGGTCAGTTAAATGACCGGCAATCGCACTGACGGCGGCAACTTCAGGGCTGACAAGATAAACTTGAGCATCTTTTGTGCCGCTGCGCCCTTCAAAGTTACGGTTAAAGGTACGCAGAGAGATACCGCCGGATTTTGGAGCTTGCCCCATGCCGATACAAGGTCCGCAGGCACATTCCAAAATTCTGGCACCGGCATCCACAATGTCAGCAAGAGCGCCGTTATGAGCCAATGTATTGTAAACCTGTTTGGAACCGCAGGAAATAGTCAAGTCAACATGAGAGGCAACGGTCTTGCCTTTTAAGATAGCGGCAACACGCATCATATCAAGTAAAGAGGAGTTTGTGCAGGAGCCGATACAGCACTGGTCAATTCTCATTTTTCCAATTTCAGAAAGTGATTTTACTTTATCGGGACTGTGGGGGCAGGCTGCCATAGGCTCCAATTCGGATAGATTGATTTCAATGATTTCGTCATACTCAGCATCGGGGTCGGCTTCCAAAGGCACCCAAACATCACCGCGGTCTTGTGCTTCTAAAAACTGCTTGGTAATTTCATCGGAAGGGAAGATAGAGGTAGTAGCACCCAATTCAGCACCCATGTTTGTAATCGTTGCTCTTTCGGGCACCGTCAGTGTTTTAACACCCTCGCCGCCGTATTCCATGATTTTACCTACGCCGCCTTTAACTGTCAGTATTTGCAGAATGCGCAAAATGACATCCTTGGCAGATACCCAAGGAGAGAGCTTGCCGGTCAAATTAATCTTTGTAATTTTGGGCATGGGAATATGATATTCACCGCCACCCATGGCAACAGCTACGTCAAGTCCGCCGGCGCCCATTGCCAGCATCCCCAGACCGCCGCCGGTGGGTGTGTGACTGTCTGAGCCGATTAAAGTCTTACCGGGAACGCCGAATCTTTCCAGATGCACTTGGTGGCAGATTCCATTGCCGGGACGAGAATAATAAATACCGTGTTTTTTAGCGATAGAACGAATGAAAGCATGGTCATCAGCATTTTCAAAGCCAGATTGTAATGTATTGTGATCGATGTAAGCAACACTGCGCTCCGTTTTTACTCTTGGAACCCCCATTGCTTCAAACTCGAGATAAGCCATTGTTCCTGTTGCGTCTTGTGTGAGAGTTTGGTCTATGCGCAGACCGATGTCTTGGCCCGCTTTCATCTCACCGCTCAGTAAATGAGCCTTTATGATTTTTTGAGCAATTGTCATTCCCATAAAATCTCTCCTTCTCTTTCGGATTTATAAACATATTATCATCTTATCATCTTATTATCTAATAAAATGGATATCCTGTCAAGCAACAGTTCTTGATTCATTTCAAATTGTATGTAGGACTACAATAGATATTGGACAGTAGGAAATAAAAAAGTTGAGAAAAGAGC
>URPG01000121.1 GCA_900549675.1 uncultured Oscillospiraceae bacterium
TTTTTAGGGCTTGAAAAACCCTGCCGATACACTGTTTGCCAAATCTGTTCCGTATTGCGATGTTGATTTAAAGCCTTATGCCTATGATGTTACAGAAGCTGAAAAAATGCTTACCGACAGTGGGTGGACAAAAGGCAGTGACGGGACAAGAACAAAAGACGGTCAAAAATTAGAGCTGCAGCTGCTTTATAACAGTGACAGTGTTACAGAGCGTACAATTGCAGAATATTTACAAAGCGAATATGGAAAAATCGGTGTTACGCTTCAAATTCATGGGGAAGAGGAGCAATCGTATCGCGACAGCATGAAGGCCGGAAATTTTGACATGGTTTTTAACATTTGTTGGGGTACTCCTTATGACCCGCAGTCCTCTTTAGCAGCCATGCGAGCTCCTGTATATGGTGACTATGCCGCACAGCTGGGATTGGAAGACAAAGCTGAAATTGACGATGCCATTACCAAGATTTTAATTTCGACCGATGAAGAAGAACGCCAGGAGTTATATACCTTTGTGTTAACCCGGCTGCATGAAGATGCCGTCTATATTCCGCTGACTTTTGAATGCAATAAAGCCATTCACCGTTCTGATTTACAGGGGGTAGGCTTTACACAAACACAGTATGAGGTTCCTTTTGCTCAGATGTATTTTGATTAAAATAGATTGAGCCGTATTCAATTGATATTTATTTTGTGTTAAAACGCTGTGAGGGGGTATCTCTAAGAGATGCCCCTCCCGTTTTGCTTGGAAAGGATTGCTTATGAAAAAATATGTGATTAAACGCGTCTTAACGGCAATTCCTCTGTTGCTGTGTATTTCCTTTGTTTGTTTTGTGTTTATCAATTTGATTCCCTCTGACCCTGCGGAGGTAGCGTTGCGGGTGCGTCAAATTCCGGTTATCAGTGATGAGGCAATCGCAGAGGTGCGGGCAGAACTGGGGCTGGATAAGCCTTATTTGGTCCGTTATTTTACATGGCTTGTCAATTGCCTGCGGGGTGACTTTGGCATAAGTTATGTCAACCCCTCTCGTACGGTGGCAGGAGAACTGCTGAGAAGCATGCCTGCTACCTTACAACTCGCAGGAGTTTCTTTTATTATGGTCATTTTGCTGAGTCTGCCAATCGGTTTTTTTTGTGCCGTCTATAAAGACAGTTGGTTTGATAAAATCATGCGGGGCATTATTTTTATTACCACCGCTATGCCGGCCTATTGGATAGGACTTTTACTGATTTGGGTGGTATCGATTCGTTTGGATTTATTGCCCACCAGCGGCAATGGAACGTGGAAACATTTGATTTTGCCTGCTTTTACGGTTTCGTTAAGCTATATCTCCACATTTATTCGGCTTATCCGTAATAATATGCTTGAAAATATGAAACAAGATTATGTTTTATATGCCAATGTACGGGGTCTTCCGCAGAAGTCCATTTTGGTCAAACACATTCTAAAAAATTCTATGCATACTTGTATTGTGGCGCTGGGCATGAGTATTCCTCAATTGATTTCCGGTACAATTGTCGTGGAAAATGTGTTTGCGTGGCCGGGGCTTGGTACACTTTGCATCAGCTCAATTTTTAACAGAGATTATCCGGTAATTCAGACGTATGTTTTGTTAATTGGTGTATTGTTTGTTATGTTTAACTTGATTTTTGATATTCTGCAATCTGTGTCAGATCCTCGTTTGAGAAAGGAGGCTTCTTAATGCTAAGGCGTTTTCTTCGCAATAAAACTGCAGTGGCAACCGTCAGTATTGTTTTGGTAGTAGCACTTTTGGGGATTTTTGCTCCCCTAATCTCTCCCAACGATCCTTATGAAACTGATATTGCCAATAAATTTGCTGCTTTCAGCCGTCAGTATCCCTTGGGGACAGATAACCTTGGGCGCTGTATTCTCTCCCGTATGCTCTATGGTATTCGTCCTACGTTAGGGCTTGCGATGCTGACCATGCTGGGCACCATCGGTCTGGGGGCTTTATTCGGACTTTTGGCAGGATATTTCAGGGGTTGGGTGGAAGAGATTATTATGCGTGTGGTAGATGTCATGCTGTCTTTTCCCAGTCAAGTTATGGTTTTTGCCGTTGTGGCGCTGTTGGGCGTGAATGTACAAAATGTGATTCTGGCCAATGTGTTTATCAAATGGGCGTGGTATGCCCGTATGATTCGTACGGGCGTCATGCAGTATCGTGACCGTAATTTTGTTCAGTTCTCCCGTTGTGTCGGCACGCCGGAGCGTTTTATACTCACCCGGCACCTGCTGCCTTCGATAGCGTCTGACTTAGCTGTGTTATCCTCTTTGGATGTAGGCTGGTCAATCATTAATATCTCCACTCTTTCCTTCTTGGGGTTGGGTGTACAGGCCCCCACTCCCGAATGGGGGGCTATGCTGAATGAGGCCAAAAATGTGCTGACCAGTAATCCTACGCAAATGATTGTGCCGGGCATTGCCATTGTTATTTTGGTAGCGGTCTTTAATTTGATGGGCGATGCGCTGCGAGATGTACTGGATCCAAAGGAGGCAAACGGATGAATATGATAGAAGTTCAAAATCTTTCCGTTATTCTCAAACATAAAAAACAAGCAAGATGCTTGGTTGACCATGTGAATTTCTCTGTTCAGAAGGGAGAATGCTTGGGAATATTGGGAGAATCCGGAAGCGGAAAAAGCATGACCGTAAAAGCTTTTACCGGACTGCTGGACAACAACTTTGATGTGACAGGTGAGGTCATATTTGACGGAATTCATTTGCTGAAAGAAAGCAAAGAAAATTTGCGGCGTATCCGTGGCAAAAAAATTGCTATGGTGCTGCAAAACCCGATGACTTGCTTTGACCCGCTGTACCGAATCGGCAATCAACTGGAAGAAACATTTGCAACGCATACCGATTGGAGTAAAAAAGAAATTTATCAGCAATCAAAAGCTCTTTTAGAAAAAATGCAGATTCGTGATCCGGAAGAAGTTCTGGAAAAATATCCGCACCAATTATCGGGCGGTATGCTGCAAAGGGTGATGATTGGCGTGGCCATTGTTTTAGAACCCGATTTGTTAATTGCCGATGAACCTACCACTGCGATTGACGCCATCACTCAATTTGAAATTCTACAGGAATTTATAAAAATCAAAGAGAGCAGAAAAACCGCTATGCTGTTTATTTCTCATGACTTAGGAGCTATTTCGCAGGTAGCAGATCATATTCTGGTCATGAACCAGGGCAAGGTAGTGGATGAAGGTGATTTCTCCCATATTCTGCATAACGCGGCTGACCCCTATACAAAATTGTTGGTGGAAAAACGGCAGGCGGTTATGAAACAGTATCGCGCCATGCTTCGTCAAGAGGTGACTTATGATTGAAATGAAAGACATTTGCGTCAGTTTTCGCAGTGAACGACAGGAAAAGTTGTTTCAAGTTTCCCGTAAACAGGTACTGTACGACTTATCTTTTGAAGTGAAAAAAGGTTCTTGTTTGGGTATTTTGGGAGAATCCGGCAGCGGAAAATCGACTTTAGGCAGGGTGATGTGCGGCCTGTTAAAGCCGGATAAGGGTGAAGTATGCCTAGAGGGAACCTCTGTCTATGCTTCCCAAAAAGGAAAACGGGCATTGCAGGATAAAATCAGTGTTGTATTTCAAGATTATACGACATCGGCTAATCCGAGATTTCGGGTGCAGGATATATTAAAAGAGGGGCTTTCGGTGCAGGAGCGAAAGACCAAAAAATCTTTGCGCACCGCGCAAGAAATTGACAGGCTTTTAGAAATTGTCGGGTTGGATGCTTCTTTTGCCACGAGATTTCCACATGAATTGTCAGGCGGGCAGCTGCAAAGAGTTTGCATAGCAAGAGCCGTTGCCTGCAAGCCTGAAATGATTCTGTTTGATGAGGCAATTTCTTCGTTGGATACGCATACACAGGTACAAATTATGGACTTACTGAAGGATTTAAAAAAGGAATTTTCCCTTACTTATGTATTTATCACACATGATTTAACATCGATTACCTATTTGTGTGACGAGGTTTTATTTTTGTATCAAGGAAGAATAACAGAAAAAACGGCGGTGAACCGAATTTCTCAAACAAAAGACGAATATGCTCAAAAATTGCTTCATTCGATTATTGATTTTGAAGAGGAGAAAGCAATATGAAACTTTGTGGTTTTGATATAGAACCAGGTCAAAAAAAAGAGGTTTATCTCTCTGTCAATAAAACCAAAAAGATAAAGGTCATTTTATTCTGCGGAAAAAAGAGAGGAAGAACGCTAGTGGTAACCGCAGGCGTACATGGCTGCGAATACAACGGAATAGAGGCGCTCAGAAAGCTAAAACAAGAGTTGGACCCTGAAACATTGCATGGGCAAGTGATTTTAGTGCCGCTGATGAATGAAAGTGGTTTTTATGCAGGAGCTAAGCAGATTGTTCCGGAAGACGGGGTGAATTTGAGAGCCTTCCCCGGAGATGCAAAAGGCTCCTTGTCGGCACAGATTGCTTTCGCCGCAGAAAATTATCTTTATCCGCAGGCAGATTTGCTGGTGGATTTACACGGAGGAGATGTGCAGGAAAGGGCCATGTCATTTGTATATTTTCCGGCTTATGCACAGGAAGAAATTACGCAAAAATCCCGTATGGCGGCACAAGCACTCTCTATGCCGTATCGGGTAGCCTCCGCTGCAAAAAACGGACTGTATAGTTGGGCCTCTCAATGCGGAGTACCGGCGCTTTTGCTGGAAAAAGGCGGTGCCGGTCTTTGGTCAAAGGATGAGATAGATGCCTACTGTCAAAATATTTATGAACTTTTAGCTCATTTGGAGATTTTACCGCAGGAATTTCCGCTATATGCTCAGCAGGAAATCACAAATGCGATATACATAGAAGCGGAAGAAAGCGGATTTTGGTATCCTTATGTGTGTGAGGGAGAATCTTTTGCCAAGGGCAAAGTGTTGGGTGAAATGCGAGCATTAAATGGTGAGGTTATTCGTACCTATCATGCACAATTCAGCGGTGTGACCTTATACTATACATTGGCACTGGGGGTAAAAACCGGTGATCCATTAATCGCCTATGGAGAATGTTAAGCGGACTTCCGCACAGCAATTTTGGAGCTTGGCATGGCCGGCCTCTTTAGAAGGCATGATTGTGATGCTGCTGTTTGCGGTGAATTTGCTGATGGTCAGCAGTATGGGGACCAATGCAACTTCTGCAGTAGGAATATTTTCACAGCCTAAAATGGTGATTTTATGTGTGACCCGCTCCATCAGTGTGGCAATTTCCGCCCGCATTGCTGCGTTATTCGGTCAAGGAGAAATTCGTCTATTACAAAGCAGCTTTAAGCAAATCTGTATGCTGACATTTTGGATTTCAGCGCTTATTTTGTTACTGTCGCTGTCTTTTTTAGAGCCTATTTTAAATCTGGCAGGTGCCAAAACAGAATATATGGTAATGGCACTGCAATATGCAAAACCCACCATGGTGGCTCTTTTTTTTACAGGTCTTTCCACAGTGTTAAGCGGCGGCTTGTTGGGAGTAGGACAAACAAAAATCATACTGGCTGCCAATGCAGCCGGGAATGTTGTCAGTGTTTTGTTCAGTGCGGTTTTGATTTATGGTTGGGGTGGAATACCCTCATTCGGAGTTGCCGGTGCAGGCTATGGAACACTCAGCGGCGCCGTGGTTACCTTTTTAATGTTGGTGGCGGTGTTGCTGAATCCTCAGAACACACTGCATATAAAAAGCAGAAAAGGGTGGCGGCCTCAGAAAAAAGAATTGTCAGCGGTGTGGGAGATATTTACAGGAACATTTACTGAGCAGGGGGTGGAACGTGTCGGTATGTTTTTATATTCACGCATGACAGCCGATTTGGGTACAGTTCCTTTTGCTGTACACACCATCTGTATGAATCTCTGTGATATGTATTATAGCTTTGCTCAGGGTATGGGTAAGGCAAGCTTGGTTTTGGCGGGACAAACATTGGGAGCCAAGGATTTAAACGGTTTTGAGGATACAGCCAAAATAGGGCAGAAAATTGGCTTTTTACTGTCGGCACTGGCTTTTTTTGGTTATACAATCCTGCGTATGCCGCTGATTGGCATTTACGATTCTTCCTCCGCTGTATTGGCTCTAGGAGGGCAAATTATGCTGTTTGTGGCAGTGGTCAGTGTTCCCGAGGCACATGCGCTGATTTGTGCAGGCACCTTGCGGGGAGCGGGGAAAACCCGTTTTGTGGCAGTGTATTCTTTAATCAGTATTGCGGTCATACGCCCTATTCTCACTTGGATACTTTGTTTCCACTTTAATTTTGGACTTTACGGGGCGTGGTCAGCCTTGCTTTTTGACCAGATTACACGTGCGGTTTGCGCTGATATCGGAGTACGCTTCACCAAGAAAACCCTTTTTGCTCAACGGCCTGCGTGTTCAAATTAAAATTCAAAGGCAGACTATCTTTGTCAGACAGAAATTCTGTTTTTAATTGTGGGAAGCAATCGGGATATAAGGAAATGTACAAAGAATTCTGAAAATGGAAAGAATCGCTGATTTGTAGGTTTGTCAAACATATTGGACAGAGAAAGCAGAAAGAGCTTCAATAGGAGAAAGCCA
>URPG01000122.1 GCA_900549675.1 uncultured Oscillospiraceae bacterium
GAAAAAGAAGAGCGAAGAGTAAATGCAAAAAGTTTGTTGGGTGTTTTATCATTGGGAATTGTCGGCGGTGTGAGTATCCGTATTATTGCAGATGGTTCGGATGAACAGCAAGCGGTAAAAAGTCTTGTTGACTTGGTAAATTCCGGATTCGTGGAATAAGAATTTTTCGGTGGCATCGCTTAGCGGTGCCTTTTTTTATGCATAAATTTTTAGGATATTAAAATACAAATTGCCAGAAAGGAGGTTCAAATGGTTGACCTAGCAGCAAAGAAAAAAGAACTGCGTGCAAAAGCAATGAAATTACCGCTTTTGCCGGGTGTGTATATCATGCACAACAAAAAGAATGAAATTATCTATATCGGAAAAGCCAAAGCGCTGAAAAATCGTGTCAGCCAATATTTTGGCTCGGATAAAAATCATGAAGAAAAAGTTCGGCGCATGATTGAGAATGTAGATTATTTTGAATATATCATTACAGACAGTGAATTTGAGGCCTTGGTGCTGGAAAACAGCTTGATTAAACAAAATCAACCGAAATATAATATCTTGTTGAAAGATGACAAAGGCTACAGTTATATTCGTGTCAGCGGCGGAGATTGGCCGAGAATATCTGAAGTGAAACAAATTGCGGACGACGGAGCTCATTATATCGGTCCTTATATGAGTTCATGGTCTGTAAAAGAAACCATTGACTCTGCCAGAAAAATATTTCGTTTACCGTCTTGTAATCGCCAGTTTCCTCAAGATTTTGGAAAAGGACGTCCCTGCTTATATTATTATATTAAACAGTGCAGTGCGCCCTGCCGTGGCAAAATGCATAAAGAAGAATATCAAGAGGCCTTTCAGGAGGCTATGGAGTTTATCAAAGGCGGAAGCAGTACGTCGATTAAAAAATTGACGGAAAGAATGGAACAGGCAGCTGAAAATTTAGATTTTGAAATGGCCGCCAGACTGCGGGATAGAATAAGAGCGATTGACAAGGTCAAAGAGCATCAGAAAGTAGTGGCAAGCCGGGAAAAAGAACAAGATGTCATCGCGATGGCACAGGGTCCCAGACATACTGCTTTTGAAGTCTTTCGGTTTACGAACCACCGTTTAAGTGACCGGGAAAGTTTTGTTACCGAGGGCTGTGAAGATGCGGCAGAAAGCCGTTCTGAATTTATTCGTCAATATTATGCCATGCGCGAGCAAATTCCGCCGTTGGTGTTGGTAGACGGAGAAATTGAAGATGAAGAATTAGTTGTGCGTTTTTTGGCAGAAAAAAGAGGCCGGTCGGTGAAATTTCATATACCTCAAAGAGGAGAACAGTCACAGCTTGTCGAAATGTGCCGTAAAAATGCTGCGGAACATTTGGCACGGCAGCTGGGCAGCAGCGGACGAGAGGCGTCTGCTTTAGATGAATTGAAACGACTGCTGGGCTTAGACACCGTTCCTGAATACATTGAATCTTATGATATTTCCAACTTGGCAGGCGGCGAAAATGTAGCGGGTATGGTTGTTTTTGAAAATGGACGTCCCCTGAAATCTGCTTATCGAAAATTTAAAATTAAAACAGTTGTAGGACAGGACGACTATGGCTCTATGCGGGAGGTTATTCGCCGCCGTTTTGAGGAATACCGCCTGCACCATGAGGACGAAGGAGGCTTCGGCAGATTGCCGGACTTGATTCTGCTTGACGGCGGTAAAGGTCATGTGGCGGCGATTCGCCCGCTGTTAGAAGAAATGGGCATCGAAGTGCCGGTATTTGGCATGGTGAAAGATGACAAGCACCGCACAAGAGCCATTGCGGTGACCGGCGGAGAAATTGCGATTCATTCTACGAGAACTGCATTCACATTGGTGTCTAAAATTCAAGATGAGGTACACCGTTTTGCGATTGGCTATCACCGTCAGCAAAGAAAGAAGAATACGGTTTCTTCTACTTTATTGTCCATTCAAGGAATTGGTGAGAGCCGTGCCAAAGCGCTTATGAAACATTTCAGAACCATTGCCAATATACAAAATGCAGAATTAATTGAACTGGAAACAGCACCCGGTATGAATAAAACAACGGCACGAAATGTGTATGAATATTTTCATAGGAATGAAGAAAAATAATGATATAAGAATTAATATCCGGCGAAACACCAATTTTTTTGTCAGATTTTTAGTTAAAAAAGTTACAAAAGGTTGACATCGCTCTCGAATAATGGGATAATAAACCGTAAATCAAATAGATTTCGATTGAAATGAAAAGTTGGAGCAAATATGCGAATTATTACAGGAATTGCCCGAGGCAGGAAATTATCGGCTTTAGAGGGCAGAGATGTGCGCCCGACAACAGACCGTGTGAAGGAAGCCTTGTTTGATATTCTGCAGTTTCGAGTGGAAGGCAGAAGATTTTTGGATATGTTTGCCGGTTCCGGTCAAATTGCTTTGGAGGCGCTTAGCCGCGGGGCAGAATCTGCCGTGCTGATTGATATATCCAAGCAATCAGCAAAAGTGGCAGAACAAAACGCCAGTCATACACAATTGGATACGCAGGCAAAAATTGTTTGTGCCGATGCGTTAGCCTATGTTTCTTCCACGATGGAAACTTTTGATATTGCATTCTTAGATCCACCTTATCATTCAGAACTTTTACTGCCGGCCATTGAAAAAGTACAACGGTGCATAGCAGAAAAAGGTATGATTATTTGTGAACATTTAAAAGAAACTGTACTGCCCGATACCGTAGGAGATTTTGTAAAGCAAAAAACCTATCGCTATGGCAAAATTTTTCTGACAAGATATGAGCGGTCATAAGATAGGAGAGATTGACGGTGAGAGTTGCAATTTGTCCGGGGAGTTTTGATCCTGTAACGCTTGGACATATGGATATTATCAGCAGGGCATGCAAAATATTTGATAAAGTAATTGTGGCAGTATCGGTAAACCCCCATAAAACCACTAGCTTTTCTACAGAAGAACGAATGGAAATGCTGAAAATCGCAACGGCCAAAGCGGGTCTTGATAATGTTGAAATTGATAATGTAAAAGGTCTTTTAGCAGATTATGCCCGTGAAAAAGGAGCCAATGCCATCGTCAAAGGTCTTAGGGCCATGACGGATTTTGAATATGAATTTCAGATGGCCTTGACCAACAAGCAGTTGAATCCTGAACTGGAAACAATGTTTTTGGCCACCAGTGCTGTCAATATGTTTTTGAGTTCCAGTATGGTGAAACAGGTTGCCGGGTTTGGCGGAGATATCAAGGATTTTGTGCCGGAATGCATTGCACAGACGATAAAGAAAAGGTTAAGTACGGGAGGAAACGGTAATGGCTAATAATCAAGCAACAATTGAAGATTTGATAGATGAAATGTACGATGTGTTGGATAAGGGCTGGCGGCTGCCGATTTCTAATGGTAAGGTTTTTGTTGACGGAGAAGAAGTGCGTCAAATTTTAGATGAAATTAAGGAAGAAATTCCGGAAGTTATCAAAGAGGCCCGCCGTGTGGTGGCAGACCGTGCACATATCATTGCAGAGGCAAACCGTGAGGCGGAAACAATTATCCGCGTAGCACAGGAAAAGCAGAAAACCATGATTGATCAACATGAAATTACTCGTCAGGCACAAGCCAAAGCGAATGATTTAATTGCGCAGGCACAGGCTAAATTCAAAGAAATGCGCAAAGCAAGCAACGACTACGTAGATGATTTAATGCGGCGCACCGATGAATCTCTTTCTGAGAATTTGGCTGAACTGAGAAAAACAAGACAAAATATTAAATCCTCTCAGCGTAATTCACAAATATAAAATCTTATTATTGGTAAGTAATACCATAATTTTAAATTAAAAAAATTCCTTTCACAAAATATTGTGGAGGGAATTTTTGTTTGCACAAAATGTAATCGAACATAAGATTTTTCGATTTTTTTTGTATATAATCACAAGCTGTTACATATGTTCTGCATTGATTTTCAATCTTATATAAGATATAATTGTGATACCAAGTGGTGAAAAGTGCATGAAAGTTGCAAAAAGTGGGTAATAAATGAAAAAATTTCCCTCAAAACGCTTGAGATGAATGAAAAGGAATCCTTTGTGATGTTGACAGGTGAGTATCAACATAATATGGATTTGAAGGGCAGAGTTACCATTCCTTCTAAATTCCGTGAGGACCTTGGAGACAAGTTTTATGTCTGTAAGGGCTTAGACGGTTGCCTTTTTGTACTTTCCACCGAACAATGGGAACGTTTTGTTGAAAAGGTATCAGCCTTGCCAATGGCACAGGCAAAAGGAATTCAGCGTTATTTCTTTTCCGGTGCGGCCGAAGTTGAACCGGACAAGCAGGGCAGAATTTTAATCCCGCAAAATTTACGGTCCCACGCAGGGTTGGAAAAAGATGTAACAGTAATCGGTGCCGCTGTTCGTGCGGAAATTTGGGATACAAGCAAATGGAATCGTTATAACGACGAACAAACCGAAGAATCTATCGAAGAAGCTATGAGCTTGCTGGAGTTTTAATATGACATTTCATCATAAACCGGTTCTTTTTGAAGAAACCATAAGAGCGTTGAATGTTCATCCGGAAGGCATCTATATAGACGGGACAATGGGTGGAGCAGGTCACTCGGAGGCGATTGTCCGACAATTGACAGCGGGAACTTTGCTGTCCATCGACCAAGATCCTGATGCATTGACAGTAGGAAGAGAAAGACTGAAAAGCTATTCGGCTTCACAGATAGCAGAAGGGAATTTCAGTGAAATGAAAACGATTGCCGCTCAACACGGTATTTATGAAGTTGACGGTGTTTTGTTGGATATCGGTGTATCCTCTTATCAATTGGATGCACCGGAAAGAGGTTTCTCCTTTCATCATGACGCTCCGCTGGATATGCGTATGAGCAAAAAAGGTACATCAGCAGCTGATTTGGTAAATACCTTAAGTCAAAAAGAAATTGCCAATATTCTCTTTCGATATGGAGAAGAAAAAAGCGCCAATCGAATTGCCGCCGCTATCATAAAGGCTCGAGAAGAAAAACCGATTGAAACCACGTTGGAATTAGCGGAAATCATTAAAGAGTCTGTTCCGGCCAAGGTAAGAAGGGAATCTCATCCTGCCAGAAAGACGTTTCAAGCTTTGCGAATTGCTGTGAATGGCGAACTAGATGTTTTAGAAATCGGCTTAAAAGAGGCATTTGATTTGCTGAAGTCCGGCGGAAGACTGGCCGTCATCACATTCCATTCTTTGGAGGACCGTATTGTCAAAAGACAGATGAATGATTGGTGTACGGGTTGTATTTGTCCCAAGGATTTTCCTGTTTGTGTATGCGGACAAACTCCTAAAGGAAAATTACTTTACAAAAGGGGCTTGGCTCCTTCGGACGAAGAATTAAAAGAAAATCCTCGTGCCAGAAGCTCTCGGCTTCGGGTCATTGAAAAATTATAAAAAAATTAACCTATTTGGAAAAAACATAAATTATCAAAGTGTAGGAGTGAAAATGATGGCTGAAAATTCTCGGATGTACGATTTTTCAAAATTTGAAGTAACGATGGGCTCAGCGGCACCGCAGCTTCAGCCTCAGCACGAAGAACCTAAAAAGCAAAAGTCGGCTAAACTTGATTTGGTTCAATTAACCAAAAAACAGCTTGAAAAAAGCAGAAGACCTAAAATTCATCCGTTGAAAGCAGCTATGTATACTTTAACTTCACTTGTTGTTGTCACGATTTTTAGTTGGACCATTTATAATCAGGTACAATTAACAGAGCTTACCGAGCAAATTTCCACAGAAAGTGTTGCCTTAGAAAAAGCGAAAGCCTTGGAAGTGGAGTTGGGCATAAAAATTGCCGAAGGTGTCAATGCGGTTGAAATCGAAGATTATGCCCGAAATGAACTGGGTATGGCAAAAATGAATGACCAGCAAATTTACTATGTGAATATGGTGCATGAGGATAAAGGCGAAGTACTGGAAAAATCAGAAACATCTTTTTTTGTTTATATATGGGAAAAAATACAAAGTTGGTTCCACTGAAAATTCAGCTTATAAAACAAAGTTAGAGGGCTTGTCTGCCTGCACATGAAGAATAAATATAGAGTTTGATGAATATGATTGCTTAAAGTGGAAAGGAGAGTTGAGAGGAATCTTAACTCTCGTTTTGTGCTTTATAAAATCATACTGTTAAAAGTAGGATGGTGAGGATTTTGGCAAAGGGAAACACCCAAAAGATGTGGCGCAATGTCATATTGATTACTGGTTTTTTAATAATTGTTGGATTTGGTTCAGTTATTTTCAGCCTGCTGCGTTGGCAAGTTTTCCGCGGAGAAGAGATGAAGGGAAAAGCCCTGGGGAATATACTGCGCTCTACAGAATTAACCGCAATGCGCGGAACTATATATGACGCCAGCGGTGAAAAAATCTTGGCACAAAGTTCAAGCGTTTGGACGGTCGTATTAGAACCCAATTATATCGTAGATGATCAGTCTACCGTCGAAAATCCCC
>URPG01000123.1 GCA_900549675.1 uncultured Oscillospiraceae bacterium
TCCTTTATAGTCAAAACGAGAACCGTGGCAGGGACAATCCCAACTTTTTTCATCGGGATTCCACTCCAATTGACAGCCAAGATGAGGACACTTGACAGTTACAAGATAGATATGATTTTCTTCATCTCGATAAGCACCTACTTTTTCTCCTTTATATTGCACAATTCCGCCTTTTCCTGTGGAAAGCTGATTCCATTCTTGTTTGGGAGAAAAAAATACTTTTCTGCCAATTCCCTTTACAGAATGTTTCATACCACTGCAAAATTTTTTGACGGACGCCGCAGGCGTGAACCGCAAAGGAGAAAATACTTCGGCATTTGAATTTGTTTTGCCTGTTATGCTGTCTGCAATCAATTGTGCGGCGACCATACTTCCGGTCATACCCCATTTCCCAAATCCCGTTGCCACATACCAATCAGGCGTACTGTGAGAAAATTGACCAATATACGGCACACCGTCAAGCGTCAAACAATCTTGTGCCGACCAACGCAAAATTTCTTGGCTCTGCGGAAACAATTGCTTTCCTTTGTGCGAAAGAAAATTATATTGCCCGCCCATAGAATTTTCACCAGTTCGGTGGCTTCCTCCCCCAAGCAATAATAAATCTTGAAAAGAACGAAAAGAAAGTGCATCGGTATCTATCCCCAAATACATACCTGTTAGCGGTATCGCATTTTGCAGTGCTATGATATAACTGCGTTCTTGGTGCATTCGAGCAAAATATAACCCGGGAAAATTCACAAAAGGAAAATGACAGGCAAATACAATATAGTCGGCCGTGATTATTGAATGTTCTGTTACAACCTGCTGTTTTTCAAAACTTAACACTTTTGTATGTTCAAAAATCTCTAATTTCTCTGCCAGTGCCATTAAAAAATGTAAAGGATGAAATTGAGCCTGATGATTGAATTTTACGGCACCCGCTGTCGAAAAAGGCAACTCCGTCCATTCTGCAAACTCCGCTGAAATCCCTAATGACAAAGCGGAACTTACTTCTCTTTTCAATTTTTCTCTGTCCTTTGCATTTTTACTATACAGATAAGCCGGCCGCTCCTCAAAAAAACAGTCTATTCCTTCTTCCCGCACAATCCGTTTATAGGTTTGTATAGCTGCCTCATTAGCTGCTGCATATTGCTTGGCTTTTTCTTTTCCAAAGCTTGTGATCAGCTTATCATAAATTAAGTTATGCTGTGAGGTGATTTTTGCTGTTGTGTTACGGGTTTGTCTGCCCCCTACTTCAGCTGCCTCAAGTACAATGGTTTGAATCCCCCTTTTTTGCAGATGAAAAGCCGTCAATATTCCCGCCATTCCGCCGCCAATGACAACGGCTTGTACGGTTCTATTTTCTTTTAAAACAGGAAATGTTTTCTTAGTCTGTGTCTTGCTCCAAATGGATTCCATTTTCTCCTCCTAATTTTGATAAACAACATTTATCTAAAAATCTGGCACCGGATAGAATGAAACCGCTATCTTGGCGATAAGACAGCGGTCAGTGCTATGCTTTTTTACTCTTAGCGAGCAATTTCAGTGTTATCCTTGGTACGGTCAGTCAACGCTTCGACAGGATTCGGCTTTGACTCGGCACGATAATCCACCTTATATTTTTCTTGATGATTGACAATGACCTTATGGCTGGGAACAGCATTGACATCGTGATTGACCTTGTTTTGATAGAAGAAAAAGTCGTGGTCTTTGGATAATTCCGGTACAGGAATATAATATTCCCGGTTGGCTGTGAGAAGAATTTGCTCTCCCAATACCTGTCTGACATAATCTCTGGTGTCATGAAATTGTAAAAGCTTTGGAAATTCTCCACCGGGTATCACCTGTTGCCAGTCTTTGTTTTCATACGTTTGCAAAAGCTCTGCCGCTTTATGCAGATGAGCGATTTCTTGCTCCAAATGCATTTCCCAAATGGATTTAATATAAGGGTCCAACTCATCCTGATAGAAAGAATAATACAGATAGCACTCAGTATACTCATGAAGCAGCAAATTTTCCAGCCATGTGGCAGAAGGGTCAAGCAAAGAACCATATTCACTGACATGCTGTTCTTCAATCATGGCAATTTCTTGATAAAGCTGACGTCCTTCGTCATTGTAATAGGTGTTGCCAAGATTCATATAGAAGTTCATGGTTTGCTGCTCACCGGCTGTAATGATTAAAGTGTTTAGTTTGGTACGGATATCGGCTGTTTTAAAATCAACCGGATTCTTGACAGCCTCAAACGGAAAGCGGTGTTCCGCAATGGTTGGCCGTCCGGGGGTGATATCCACATAGCTTTTAACCAATTGCTGTGCCGGAATCTGTGCATCTAAATCCAACAAATTGGAATAGCGGTACAGGTGGTCGAAATCTTCCAATAGAGCAAAATCCAGTGCCTGCTTAACATAGGGATTCGGTTCATTTTGCGCCAGCCAAGCGGTTAAATCAACGGCAACGTGTTCATAGCCAATGGTGGTTTCCAATGCGGTTTCATTAATCGGTTTCAGCCAATTGATATGCTTTTGCTGCTGCTGTTCAATGCGTCGGGAAAGCGCAATTTCTCTTCTCACATCATTATTTTGACAATTTCGATGGAATTGGTGTTTAAACAAGATTGCTTCTACTTCAATTCCATTCATTAAAATAATGCGCAGCTTTGTATAAGGGTCAATGGTTTGCTTGTTATAAGGCAGAGGGTACATGATTTTCCAATCCATAATGGTTTCTTCTATAGCAATTGGTTTTTGTTCAAAGGGGTTCATAACTACACTTCCTTTTTCTTTGATAGCCTTATTTTTCCTTTCTTTATTTCAATTATACATTTTACCGTAAAAAAATTGCATTGTTTTGCCAACACAAAAAGGAACAGATAGAAAATTCTATCCGTCCCTTTTTTCCTGCTGATTCAAAATAATAATTATTTTTTATTGATTCTCGGGCAACCAGGATTGAATTAAATCCTCGTGATTTTTTGCCCATTCTCGGGCAACTTCAAGCGGTTCTCTGCTGTCTTCTTCAATTGCTCCCATTAAATCTCCCAATTCTGTTTCCGTCAGTTTAAAGCGGCTTAAAAATTCTGCCGCTTCAGGACTATCTTCTTGAAAGTTTTTTCGGGCATATTTATGAATATTCTCTGATTCACCAAACACATTTTTAGGGTCTTCCAAAATTTTTAAATCCCATTTGGCAAACATCCAGTGCGGAGCCCAGCCCGTTACAACAATTGGTTCCTGTTTATCAATGGCTTTTCCCAAAGCGGCTGTCATGGTAGGGCCACTGCCCGTCAGGATTTTGTAGTCCAATTCATATTCCGGAATCGCATTTTCTGCCGCCTGCATAATACCCGCTCCCGCATCGATTCCGATAATCTCGCCGTCAAATAAATCCTTATGCGCATTTAACTCTTCAATACTGTTGATTTCCACATAGCTTGGCACCACCAGACCCAACCGCGCGTTTTCATAGGAGATTCCCAAATCCACTATATTTTCTCCGTATTTATCCAAATAATCTTTATGCGTAACCGGCAGCCAAACATCTAAAAATGCGTCTGTATTTCCACTGGAAAGAGAAGTAAAAACAGGGGCCGCATCCGCCATAGTCAATTCCACTGTATACCCCATTTTATCCTCTAAAACAGCCGCTGCTAAATTGGTCATGGCAATGCCCTCCGACCAATTCACATAGGCAAGCTTTACGGTTTGAGAAGATTTTGCCTGTGAATCTTCCCCATTATTTTGACATCCTGCTAATAATGTCATGAACAAAACAGATGACAAAGCAGCAGCCATAATTTTTTTTATCATATTTTCTCCTCTATTATTATCCTTTATTTGCTAACTTTCTTTTATGAATTAAGTTATCAATGGTTCTTTTTCCTGATTTGGGATTCTTTTTTCCCAAACATTGTGTAATTCTATCAAGAATCATTGCCAAAATGACAACGGCTAAACCACCCTCAAAACCTTTTCCTATTTTCATTTGGGTAATTCCTTCATATACGATTTTACCAAGACCGTCTGCACCAATCATAGCCGATATTACGACCATCGAAAGCGAAAGCATAATGGTTTGATTCAAGCCGGCCAAAACAGTCGGCACTGCTAGCGGCACCTGCACTTTAAACAAAAGCTGCGAAGGAGTTGCACCAAAGGCTTTGGCCGCCTCAATCACATCTTTGGGAACTTGCCGAATACCGAGGTTGGTTAAACGGGCAATCGGCGGCATGGCAAAAATAATTGTTGCCACCGCACCGGGCACCAATCCCAAATCGAAAAAATAAACGGCCGGTATTAAGTAGACAAAGGCAGGCATGGTCTGCATAAAATCCAAAATTGGACGAATGATTTTATTGGCCGTATCATTTTTTGCCATTAAAACGCCCAAAGGCAGTCCAATGATGAGAGTGATGAGCGTTGCTGTTGCCACCAAAGCGAGGGTCTGCATGGTTTGGTTCCATAAGTTGAGATTTGCAATCAGCAAAAATCCCAAACCCGTAAAGATAGCAATCCCTTTACTGGAAACCCACCAAGCTATTATGACCGCTAAAAAAATAAAAAGCGGAATCGGTATGGCCATAAGGGAATTACCAATTCCTCCTATGATTACTTTTAAGCCTTCTTTGACTGCATCAAAGAAACCAGAAAAATTGTTTGTCATCCAATCAATGGCTTGCTCCATAAAATCCCCTATTGGGATTTTAAAATTAGGCAGAGACAGTGTTATCATCATTTTCTGCCTCCTCTCCTACCATTCCCGCTAACACAGTTGACTTAAAAATAATCCCTTTCAATCGCTCTTCTTCATCTACGACGGCAATGGGATAGCCTGTTTGCATAAACAAGGGAATAATTTCATCAATATGGGAGTCCAGTGTAACTGTCTTCACTTCATTGCGTATAATATTTTCTATTTTATCTGTCTTTTGCTGGAGAAGCTGAAACACGTCGTCAATCGTGACAATCCCCAATAGCTTCTTATTTTTATTGGTGACAAACAAACTTGAAATATCTAAATCTTTCATTCGTTTGGCCGCTATTTTGGCCCCCGCTTTTTCTAACACCAGTGACTCTGCGGGCCGCATAATGGAGGATGCCATGACCACTTTGGAGCGGTTTACATCTTGGGTAAATTCCTTTACATAGTCATCTGCCGGATTATATAAAATCTCTTCCGGTTTACCGACTTGAACGATATCTCCGTCTTTCATAATGGCAATTCTATCGCCGATTTTCAGTGCTTCATCTAAATCATGCGTAATAAAGATAATGGTTTTTTGCAGTTTGTCCTGTAAGCTTAGCAATTCGTTTTGCATATCTTTTCGGATTAATGGGTCCAATGCACTGAAAGCCTCATCCATGAGCAGAATATCAGCATCTGTCGCCAATGCTCTTGCCAAGCCGACCCTTTGCTGCATACCACCGGACAGTTCCTTGGGATAAGCTTTTTGATAACCTTTAAGACCTACAATTTCAAGCATTTCCAAAGCTTTTTCTTCTCTTTCTTCTTTGGGAATATTTTGAATCTCCAAACCAAATGCCACATTATCTAAAATATTGCGGTGCGGGAGAAGTGCAAAATTCTGAAATACCATTGTGATTTTTTTACGCCTAATTTCTCTAAGCTGAGCGGACGGAACCGACATAATATCCTCTCCGTCAATCAAAACGCTGCCGGCAGTCGGCTCAATTAAACGATTCAAACAACGAATCAAGGTTGACTTACCGCTGCCTGATAAACCCATCACAACAAATATTTCTCCGCTTTCTACGCTAAAAGAAGCCTTGTTGACCCCTACACTGTGCTTGTGTGTTTTTAGAATGGCGGACTTATCTTCGCCGTTTTCCAATAACGAAATCATTTGTTTGGGAGCAGGACCAAAAATCTTATAAATATCTTTTACTTCTATTTTGGGCATAAAATCTCCTTTCAAGTTTAAAGATACAACTTATTATTTTTTATAAGTTGTATCTTTAGTGTAACAAAAATAGACTTCTATGTCAAATCAGATTTTTGATTTTTGGTTTAATTCAGGATAAATTTAGTGCCGAAAATAAATTAAAAAAGCAGATATCCGTTGAAGTTACTGATATCTGCTTTTTATTTAATTTATGGTTGCGGGCTGTAAAGAAAATTTTTGACCCTCTCCTGCGAGTTTTCATCTCCTAAATAATAGATAGTATCACCCTCTTTTACAACAGCATAAGGACCCGGAGAAATAATCATATTGTCTTCCCGCTTAATGGCAATAATAGTGGCAGAGGTATTATGCCAAAAATTCATTTCTGAAATGCTTTCTCCTAAATGATCGGCGTCTGACGTCATCTCAATTTCAAAAGGAATAAACGGATTGACCGCTTTAAAGCGTTCTGTTTTATATAGCAATTCAGAAATCATAGCCTTAAGTTCTGCGTTTTTAGTTGTTTGCTCTTCTATATTT
>URPG01000124.1 GCA_900549675.1 uncultured Oscillospiraceae bacterium
GAGATGTTGACAAAGTCCATCACTTTGCAGGAAAAGAAGCGACGCAAAGGGAAAACAGGCAAAAAACAGCGCCTGTGGGGCCTGCACTGATCCTTTTTCGTCTGCGTTGTCCACGTCCACTTCCCCGTCCTGCGGGTAAGCCTCTCCAGACCTTCCTCCTCACAGGCATTCAGACGCTCTCAGTATACTCTGGGCTCCTCACCAACTTCTGCTAGGTTTTCGGATCCACGAGATGCACACACCCTCAATGAGTGGAATCCGCCGTCACCAACCGTTCACTGAGTAGCCCTGCTTCCAGACACTGACTACTACTTCTTAAGATAATTGCCGCAGAATCTTCGAAAGCTCATCTTGCGCCTGTGCAGTTGGGAAAGTGTACTGTAATCCGGCACCGGGTCGAACAGGTATCCCACTAGCAGATACTGTACTGGCACCACAAGATCTATCGGCGGACGCCCGTATCACCAGTCGTACAAATCCTTTGTCTCCCGTGTACAAATGATAGGTCCAGTATCCCATCCAGTTTCCGTGCCAGATGGTTCCCCGATACCAAATTCTCTATGATCATCATGACTATAACATTGTTGTTGAATTTTGGGTCGATAAAGCGCTGGATGTGTTTTTCGTTGCCCCATGAAGCGTTTTGTCAACTGTAGATTTTGTTCTATTGACGTTGTGAATGGAAAGGCTGCATTGTGCAGGGAGATGTAGACATTTAGGCGTAAGAAGTATGTAAAATCAAGGGTTTCAGTTCTCAAAAGTGAGGGGAGAGGGCTTGCCTTTTGTTCTCGAAAAGCCTAACAGGCGTCACAAGGGCGTTTACACTCGTTTTTTAGCAATAAAAAAGACAAGGCAAAATTTGCCCTGTTTTGGATGATTATTTATCCTTTCAATCCCTTTTTCTTGTAAGCAAGCACAAATAAAACTGTGAACACAGCGATATTTGAAACAATGACTAATAATGGTTTAAAAAGGCTGGCAGAAAAATCATTCACGATTATATTTATCTGTTGCGTATAAAGAACACTCGCAATTTTTGCTATTCTTTCATCAAAAGTTGCAATCATAGGAACAAATCCGATTATGACCGCAACGGGCATACCAAGTGATGTTGCCACCTGTTGGTTTTTAGAAAACATACCAATTGCCATACCAAGTATTATTGAGCTTGCTGTGCCTGTTATCATTACAATCAAGAATTTCACTGTTTCAAGACTTGTAAAGTCACCTATCAATGCAAAAAATACCGATGTAACTGTTCCAGCAAGCAGGAAAAAACCGCCTGTACCAAGTAGATATTGGTGTGGCTTAACACCTGCTATTATCAGGAATCGTAGGCTTTTTCGTTCTATATCTTCAGAGATAACCGCTGATGCGGCTGTTACAAGCCCCATTCCCGCGAATATTGCCGACATCATAGTGACAAACATATTATTCGGTATATAGTCATTTTGTTTTGCTATCAGTTGGGTCATGATCAATGCCACAACAGGAAAAATGATAAACATAACAAGCACCATCGGATTTTTGAACATATCTTTTGCCTGTTTGAGAAAAATTGCCTTTATGCTTCTCATTCTAATTCCACCCCCATAAGTTTGATAAAGACCGTTTCTAAGTCTGGCACTGTTTTAATTGCATTATGCCGTTCGCATATTTCGGTAGGAATGCCCTGTTCGACGATTTTACCCTTGCCTAAGAGAGCAACATAATTACATAAATTCACAGCTTCATCCATGTTGTGCGTAGTTAAAAATACGGTTGCTCCGTTATTGCATAATCCCTGTATCAACTTGTGTATACCCTGCGCCGTAGTAGGGTCAAGCCCACTTGTCGGCTCGTCAAGAAACAATATTTTCGGCTCATGCAAAATTGCCCTTGCCAATGCTAATCGTTGCTGCATACCCTTGGATAGTGCATTGACAGGCTTTTTTGCAGAACCGGCAAGCCCCACATTCTTCAACGCTTCAAGAGATTTTTTACGAGATATTCCATAAATATCTGCAAATATATTAAGATTTTCTATACAGTTCAAACGTACAAACAAACCATCTGCGTCAAGCATAAGCCCCGTTTCAAGCATTTTTACCCCGATGCTATGATTGCCGCCATCTGCGTCTAATTGGTTTGTTAGAATATTTATTATCGTCGTTTTTCCTGCGCCAGAAGGACCGAGCAAACCGAATATTTCACCTTCTTTCACTTCAAATGTTATATCAGATAAAACGGTATGCTCCCCAAAACGCTTAACGATGTTATCCATTTTAATCACGATTCTACCTCCTCAAACGGATTTATATCAAGTTTTGTGAAATATGCTCCCAAAGCAGGTTCAATGAATTTATTTGCTCTTTCTTGCTTCTGCTTCCATTTGCCGCCACCGTCCGTGCCCCCTAGTTCTGCAAGTTTTGGTATCATACTCACATCACCCCCTGTAAACGCAAGAACCGTGTCCCAAAAATCTTTGGCTAATTCTATTCCTTCATCACTTTCGGGTTGTATTCCGTCCTTTTGAAACTGTATGGCTTTATCAAGCAAATTGTTTATTGATTTAATTATCTCGGTCGCACTGTCCTGATTACCGGAGAATCGCGTGGTAAGTTGTTCGAGAGTTTCGTTGTCAAAATGTTTAATCAAGCTGTAATACTCGTTATTCATTTGCAAATTCACGATAATTGCGGCATATTTCTCAAAATCTACGGATTGCATTTGTATAACTTCATTTTTCAGCATTTCTATTGCTTGTAATGATTCTGATAGAGCCGCAATCTTTTCGCGCATGACTGCGGCGTGTTCCGTAAGTAAAGCTACCATTTCATTGGGTGTGTCAAGGGGAATCAAACGGTTTTTAATATCATTAAGCGAAAATCCCAAATACTTCATTGATTGGATTTGGTGAAGTTTTACAATATCCTTATCGGTATAAAGCCTACGCCCGCCCTCGCTTTCGGCGGATGGCGAAAGCACACCCTCCTTATCGTAATATTGCAAGGTGCGGACGGTTGAGTTCATTTTTTTTGCAGCTTCGCCAACGGTCATATATCCTTGTGGTATAGCTCTGTGTTTCTCCATAATTACATCTCCTTCAGTTTATATTATAACTTATTACGCTACGTCACAAGCAAGACTTTTTGAAATTTTTTGCGAAAACGCGGCGGACGCTTTTGCGCCCGCCGTTGTTTTTTACTACAATTTAGCAGCCTGTTTCCGTTCCGGTATTTCTCTCGCGTCCTCACGCATGATAGTCTCTGCACCTTTGCGTAATTACTCTACGTTCCGTACTTTTTATCCTGTAAAGCGTAATAACGCTCACAGGCGGCATATTTGGCGGCTGTAAGGCTCTCCTGTTACCTGCGCCAGTTCTTGATAGGCGGCGGGCAGGTTCTGTCGTTCATAATGGCATCCAAGTAGTTCTAAGCGTTCTTGTACATTTCTATTTCCTTTTCATGCTTGATGTAGTAGACTTCCCGTTTCTTAGGGGCTTTAAATTTGGCGTATTCGTTGTAAATCTGTGACTCTCGTACTGCGTGAAAAGGGAATCAAAGCTGCCGCTCCGCTATTCGTATGACCTCTCGTTTTCGATTGTCTAAACAAGCTGTGCCATGTCGGTGATTTTGTGACTCTGAATGAACGAGAGGACACTTGTCGGTGTTTTTAGACTATGTGATTTCTGTCAACGGTTTTCAAGGTTGCATCCGTCCGCAATTCGGTTCATTACATCAATCATGTTGAATGGATACAGAATACAGCCAGTCTTTGGATTTAAGAATTCACGACCTTAACGGTTGTTGCTGACTTCGACTTGGCGGCTGAGGTTGTCCCTATTCGTTCTAATGTCTTGCTGAACCAACTTTGTCATGGAGAGGCTGGTACTGGCTTTAGAAACGCCGAGCTTTTCTGCGATATCCACAACACGAACACCTTGGCTGTCGGAGGAAAGCTCGTAGACAGCCTTAATGTAATGGGATTGAGATGGCGTGAGATTCTTCAACCTGCATTTCCTCCTCGTTCCGTAAGACTAGTCCTGCTTTGTCAGCAAGCCTTTTAGCAGCTGTCACAATCATCCGTTGCTTGTGGAATCAGGTCATAGGAGATGCAGGTGGGGCGGCCTGTCCGCGGCTCATTGACGATTTCCGCGTTGATATGGAAGGTTTCCTTTAAGACTTCCGGGGTCATAACTTCTTCCGGCGTACCGTGCTTAATGATATCCCCGCAGCGGATGGCGATCATATAGTCGGCGAAGCGGGCGGCGAGGTTCAAGTCGTGGAGCACCATGACAATGGTACAGCCCTGCTCCCGGTTCAGGCGGTACAAAAGCTCCAGCACTTCCAATTGATAGGACAAGTCCAAGTACGTTGTCGGCTCATCCAGCAAAATGAGCTCGGTCTGCTGGGCCAATGCCATGGCAATCCACACCCGCTGCCGCTGTCCGCCAGAGAGGTTGTCCACCGCCGTGGTTTCAAGCTCGGTTAGCTTTGTGACCTCCAGTGCCCAGGCGATTATCTTCTTGTCCTCCGGCTTGAGCTTGCCGAAGCCCCGCTGATGGGGAAAACGCCCATAGGCCACCAGTTCGCCTACCGTCAGCCCCACCGGAGCCTGCGGCGATTGCGGCAGAATGGCCATTTTCTGTGCCACCTCTTTGGTGGTCAGGTGGGTAATATCGTCCCCGTTTAAGTACACCATGCCGTTCTTAGGCTTGAGTATACGGCCAACGGCTTTTAATACCGTGGACTTTCCGCAGCCGTTCGGCCCGATAATTGTGGTGATTTTCCCTTGGGGAATCTGCATATCCAAATCGTCTACCACCAGATGATCTTCATAGGCGATGGCTAAGTTTTCGGTTGCAATGCTGTTCATATTCATTCACTCCTATCTTTTGCTTTTGCCAAGCAGATACAGGAAGTACGGCGCGCCGATGATGGCTACCATAATTCCAGTAGGGATTTCCGAAGGCTGCACAATCACCCTTGCAATGGTGTCGGCTACTGAAACCAGCACAGCACCGGTTAATGCGCAGGTGGGCAGCAGAATAGAATGCTTTGGCCCCACTAGCCGTCTTGCTAGATGAGGAGCAATGAGTCCCACAAAGCTAATGCTGCCGCTGACTGCCACGCAGGAGGCCGCCAACGCAACCGACGCCGCTAAAAGCCTACGCCGTTCTTTTTCAACGGAAGCGCCAAGGCTGTACGCCACATCGTCGCCCAGATTCAACACATCCAGCACACGGGATTTTGTCAGTACATAGGGAATCAAAAGCACCAGCCAAGGCAGCAGTGCCAGCACAAAGTTCCAGTTGCTGCCCCAGATGCTTCCGGCCTGCCAAGTGGCAACGAAGGTATACTGCGTTTCATCGAGCTTCACCACCAGCACCGTTGTCAGGGCGGAAATGCCTGCCTGTATCGCCACACCGGTCAGAATCAGCCGCATGGGGGCGATGCCTTCGCTCTTTTTGTACGCCAAGGAGTAAATCATAATGGCGGTCACACCCGCACCGGCCAGAGCCAGAAACGGCAATGTGAATACCGACAGGAAGGACTGTGCACCCAAAAACATGACATAAAGAATGACCATCATACCCGCACCGGCGTTGATGCCCAAAAGTCCCGGGTCGGCCAGTGCGTTCTTGGAAATGCCTTGAATGATACAGCCGGACAGCGCAAGCCCCATGCCTACAAGCATGGAAATCACAATGCGGGGCAGACGGAAATCGAACAAAATCAGGTTTTCCTTGTCTGTGCCGCCGCCGAAAAGCGTGCGCAGAGTATCCAGTGGCGTTAATCTCGTATAGCCGGTGTTCATACTGATGATGAAGGACAAAACCAGAACAACCGCCGCGCCAATGACAATGGCGGTGTTGCGAATCGCGATTTTCTTTTTATATGTTTCGTTTTTCTTTTGCATTTCGGTCATTACAGCGCCCTCCTTTGTTTGCGGGATAGATACAGGAAGAAGGGCACGCCCACCAAAGCGGTCAGCACACCGATGGGTGTTTCAAAGGGCGGGTTCAGCATTCTTGCGCCTAAGTCGGCGACTACCATGAGCAGTGCACCCAGTACCGCTGAGGACGGAATAATCCAGCGGTAATCCACACCCACGAGAAACCGGGCGAGATGCGGCACAATAAGACCCACAAACGCGACCCCGCCTACAACGGATGCGCCCGCCAGAATCAGTACAATGACGGAGCAAAGAATGTTGACGATGGTCGAATTCAGCCCCAAGCCTTTGGCTACATCTTCGCCAAGGCTCAAGAGTGAAATGCTGCGGGAGAGTGCAATCGCACCCAGCAGCGCTCCGATGATCCACGGTGTCATGATTCTGATCTGCTCCCAGTTGGAGCCTGCCACACCGCCTGCCGTCCAGAACATGATGTCCTGTGCCACGTTAAAATACAGGGCAATTCCTT
>URPG01000125.1 GCA_900549675.1 uncultured Oscillospiraceae bacterium
TGAATTTAACAAATATATATCTGTATGATACTATGAGAGGTATAAAAAGTCAAATTTATTAAAATTGTTTCATATACTGAGAGGAAGAAATTACAATGGATACACAAAACAATGCGATAGACCATATGGTCAACCAATTCCTTCAAAGGCTTTGGGCTAATCAAAAATCCCGTTCCACGGACAGGATTGCCCATGGAATAACGGCGGAGCAGTTGAAGGAATTGAAAAAGATTGGTATTCAAAGCGAGGGACGCTCTGTGGAAGCCGTAGCCAATGAAATGATTGAAAAAATATATCCCTACGGAAACAATTGCAGTCACCCTCGTTTTTTTGGATTTATTCCAGCGGCTCCTTCGCCCTTGTCTTGGTTGGGTGATGTGATGACTTCGGCTTACAATCTACATGCCGGCAGTTGGGTCAATTGCCCGGCAGCCAGCTTGATTGAACAGGAATTGATTGGCTGGCTTTGCGGGCAGGCAGGGTATCCTGAAAAATCCGGCGGAACCTTCGTATCCGGAGGTTCCATGGCCAACATGACGGCAATGACAGCGGCCCGCGATAAACTTCTGGCAGAGGATCAACTGCATCTGGGCGTTGCTTATGTTTCCAGCCAGACCCATAGCTCCGTGGCAAAGGGACTTCGTATTATCGGCATTCCCAACAGCCGAGTTCGCAAGATATCAACCGGTGCAGATTTCAGAATGGATATGGAGCAATTAAAAAGCGCGGTTCAATCGGATATTACGGCAGGACTGATTCCTTTTCTCGTCATCGCCACAGCGGGAACCACAAATACGGGCAGTATTGACCCCTTAGAGGAAATTGCTGACTTATGTCAAAGCTTCAACCTGTGGATGCATGTTGATGGAGCCTATGGCGCATCTGTCCTGCTGACGAAGAAATACAAGCATTTACTGAAAGGAATTGAACGTTCTGACAGTATTAGCTGGGATGCGCATAAGTGGCTGTTCCAGACATTCGGATGTGGCATTGTTCTGATAAAGGACAAAAAAGATTTGGTCAATAGCTTCTCGACCCAACCGGAATATCTGAAGGATCTGGTAGCAGAGGATCATTGTATTAATCCGTGGGATATTGGGATGGAACTGACAAGGCCGGCCCGTGGATTGAAATTATGGTTTACGATACAGGTTTTGGGGCTTGATGCATTGAGCGCCGCCATCGAGCATGGATTCCTGCTTGCAAAATGGGCAGAGGAAGAATTGCAAAAAAACGAAGAGATTGAAATCATTTCCCATGCGCAACTTTCAATTGTCAACTTTCGATATGCTCCTTGCGGTTTATCAGAGGCAGAAAAAGATGAGCTGAACCTACAGGTTTCAAAGCGGATGCTGGAAGATGGTTATGCGGGCATTTTCACAACTATCCTAAACGGAAAAAAAGTTTTACGAATTTGCGCCCTTCACCCGGATACAAAGGAAGACGAAATCCGTAGCACCGTCAAGCGCATGAATCAATACTACAAAGAAACCTATCAGTTAATGAAATGATTTACTAATCGTGTATCAGCGAATGACGGCTGTAAGAATACCGAAGATATTGGGTAATGCACTCTGTTGGGTCTGAGCTAAGGGACTCCATAAATATACGGCTTACGTTGATGAAAGCGGATAAGGAATATTAACTTTTGCTGTAAAATAAGGACTTCTAAATAAAAAACATCATAGGTAAATTAACTGTGCCTTTCCCGTGAAATTAAAATGAAAACAGACCGTTTGTTACTACGGCCTTACTGTCTGATGATTCTAACATAACCCATACACATTCAGCCCAACGCAAACTCCGCAATTATGAATCAACTCAAAAAATTAAATCATACCCAGAATAAAATAGAAAGTTTTACCGCTGAAATTGAATTCTATCAAGCCTCATGATATAATCAGTGTAATTCAAAGTATAAATTTAGGCTTTCACCAAAAAAGGAGAACCGATATGGGAAAAGAAACGTTTGCATCGGTAACAAAAAAGCTGCGCAGCAGAGGTTATACCGTTCATTTCTTTGATACGGCTGTACAAGCTTGCGCCTATATGAACTCAGAAATTGACGGCCAAACCGTCGGATTTGGAGGGTCTATGACACTGGAGCAAATGAGTCTTTATGAAACTCTCAGTAAACACAATACTGTATTTTGGCATCATCGCATACCGGAAGGAAAAACAAGCAAAGAAGTAAGATTGCAAGCCAATGCCGCCAAAATCTATATTTCTTCAGTCAATGGACTGGCTGAAACAGGAGAAATTATCAACATTGACGGAAACTGCAATCGGGTTGCCTCTATTTTCTACGGTCATGAAAAAATATATTTTGTCGTCGGCAAGAATAAACTAGAAAAAGATTATGACAGCGCTTTGTACCGTGCGAGAAATATCGCGGCACCTTTGAATGCAAAAAGATTGGGTGTAAAAACACCTTGTGCTGTTAAAGGCGATAAATGTTATGATTGTAAAAGTCCGCAAAGAATTTGCAGAGGACTTTCGGTTCTATGGGATAAACCCCTGACAGGTGAATTTGAAGTGATACTAATCAATGAAGAATTGGGATTTTGATATACAAGTTCCGTTCTTATCTTTGCGCACCTATCCTCTTGCAGATATCTAGGAATAACTAGTCTTTTTCTCCTCTAAATGCTTGACAGTTCTGCTCATACAATTGCTGACTTCAAATAAAATAAAAAATGATTATTTATTAGCACCATATCACCTATATGAAATAAAATAATGGGAGCCATAGTATCGTTGATTTCCTCAACGTTCTATTGCTCCCGTTATGTTATTTTTCTATTTTTTATGCTTCTTGTCTGTTATAATAATCATAATGATCATCTAATAATTTCTGATTATCATCTAACTGTGAAACACCTTCTTTATGGTGTTTTTTTAATATATTCATTGCTGCCAATAATAAAAGGATTGCTACAATTGCAATACAGAACAAGAGTACTGTGTTATTTACAAAGGTTCCTCCTTTTAGTCCGGAACTGATTGCTTCTCTGAATCCATAAATAGAATGCGTCATGGGTAAATATTGGTGTATCGCTCTAAAGAATTTACCTGTTAACGGCATCGGGAATGTTCCTCCCGACCCTGCCAATTGTAATATCAGCAAAACCATCGCAACGAATCGTCCGGGATTATCAAATGCCATGGCCAAAAACATAATGATAAACATATAGGCATAAGCAGAAGCCAACCCAACAACAAAATATTGCGGTATATTCTGTGGTTCCAATCCCAGTGCGAGCATGATGCTTTCTTCGATTAAGGCCATAGCTGTAGCTGCCACAAAGCCAACGGACACCTTGCTCAGCCACCACTGTAAGGCAGATCCCTTTTTTATAGAAATTTTTCTGATTGGGTAAATAAAATTAAACACCAGACATCCCACGTACAGTGCCAGAGATAATACATAGGGGGCAAGTGCATGACCGTAATTTGGTACTTCACTGTATTTTTGCTGTGTAACTTCATTGGGCTCCGCTATCATCTCAGCAGTCTTATCCGTGGTGTGTACAGCATTTACTTTTTCAGATCCTTCTGTTAAAGCAGAAGCCAATGTTCCGCTTCCGTCCTTTAGGGTATTGATGCCATCCGACAAAGTATTTCCGCCATCTGCCAGTTTCTCGGAGCCTGTTTTCAACTGCTCGGAAGCCTCTAAAAGCTTTTTCTGGCCATTCATTATTTTCCCATTATTGTTAATCAACTCTGTACTGCCTGCTTTTATTGCTGCCGTTCCATTTACCAATTTTTGTGCACCTTCTTGAAGAACCGGTACATTCATATTTAGTTCGCCAAGTCCCTGATGCAAGGTAGCGGCACCGGTATTTAACGTATCGGAATTGCGGGTTAAGGTTCTTGCTCCTTCATTCATTTGACTTACGCCTGTTATATATGAATTTACACCATTACTGAGTTTGGTAAAACCGGTATTCCCGCCATTTTTCAGACTTTCCAATCCGTTTTCCAATTGCTGCATACCCGGTACCAGTTTGCCATCAAGCGCCATCTTAACCGTTACAAGACCATTTGACAAACTGTCAATCGCTTGTTGCGCTCCGGGAATTGCTTGGGCCGAGCCTGCTGATAATTGTTCAACAGTGGCAGATAATTTTTCTGCTGAATCTAAAGTTGCTGACAGAGTAGTCAGCGCTGAGCCTAGTGCCTGTGTGTCATTGGCAATCGTATTGACTTGATTTGCTATGTCCGCCACACTGCCGCTGACGCTATTCAAGTTTACGCTATCACCCAGTGCGGATTGCAAAATGGCAAGAACTTCATTCTTTTGATTTTCGTCAAGAGAAGAATTGGTCAGATTACTGGAAACCGTTTCTACCAAATTACCGGGCAAGTTACTTAAGTTATTGCTGATTTCTTGTGTATCTGCTCCTATCGCAGCAGTTGCCCCACCAATTTCCGTTAACTGTCTTTCTAATGTCTGTGCATCAAAGGAATTTCCGGTACCGCCATTCAATGCGCCATTTAATTGTTGCAGCCCATCGTTAATTTGAGTGAGTCCGGTATCAAGCTGTTCCAATTGTTCTTTACTGCCATGAATCTGCGCACCCAGTTGTTCAGACATTTGTGTCAAACCGGCGGTGATTTGTGAAGCACCATTTTGAAGCTGAGTTGTACCCTCTGACAAACTGCCTGCAAGAGTATTCACACCTGATATTATGGTGTTTCCGTTTTCTGCCAGCATTTCCGCTCCATCGGCTAGTTTTGATACTCCGCCTGTATAGGACTGAATTCCACTGGATAATTTTTGAGAACCCTCTTCCAACTGGCCTACTCCGTCTGCCAAAGCCGGAACCTTTTCTCCCAACGCAGTTACACCCGTATTTAACGTGGTCAATCCATCGTCGATTTTTGCGGTTCCCTCTAAATATTGGCCAAGAGCCGCCGTGAAGCTTTCTTCTCCATCACTGAAGGTTATGGTGCTTTTTGCCAGTACATTAAGATTCTCAGCTAATGTTTTACTGCCATCGGCTAACTTAACAGTCCCGCTCTCCAGCTTACCGGCACCCTCTGCGGCGTCTGAAAATCCACTTCTCACTTCTGATAGTTGGTCAAAAATCGCTTTGGCATATACCTCTGTTACCTTTTGAGAAACCTCGCTTTTTAACTGTTTCATAGCAGTTTCGCCAACAACTTCACCCAGATAGTTTAATCCCCCATTTGTCTTATACTCAATATTCATTTTTTGGGGGTTGTCATCCATTACAGTGGCTGCATTAGACGAAAAATCTTCAGGCAATGTGACAATCATGTAATACTCATTGTTCCTTAAACCTTTTTCCGCCTCCTCCGCTGATACAAACTGCCAATTTAAATTATGATCTTCTTCCAATTGATCTACAAGCTCTTGACCAACATTCAAGGTTTTTCCACTATACGTTACTTCTTTATCTTTGTTGACTACCGCTACCGGCAAATCTTCTGTTTTACCATATGGGTCCCAAATGGATTTCAGAAAAAACGAAGCATAAAGAATCGGTATACATGAAATAACAATAAAAGAAATTAATAAGATTTTATTATTATAAATTGCCTGCCATTCCTTTTTAATGGTTTTCATGAATTGAATTCATCACCTTTTTTATTAATAACTCTTTTTTTGCCGTTGATTGGTTCCAATTATAGAGAGACATTTTTTCTTCTCCCATTACTTCCATAATCAACTGATGAACTGTTTTTTCTCTTAGTGAATCTCTCCATAATTGATCGGCTTTTGCAAATGCATTTTTTAAAATCGCGGTACCTTGGTTCGTAAAATAAGGAAATTCCTTAAATACTTTGGCAATAAGCCCCGTATCAGCAAATGTTTCTGTCGGTCCTTCCACAGCCTCCACAACCTGCAATAAGTTAATCTGATCCGCACTTGTTGCCAATGTAAACCCGCCGTTATTTCCCGAAACTGAATCAACTATCTTTGATACTACCAATTTCCTCATGATTTTTTTCAAATAAGTTGGCGAGCATCTCAATCGCATATTAATTTCATGTGAAGACAACGGGATATTCGGCTCTTGGGTTGCAAGTAAAATAATAATACAGGCCGCCTGTTCAAATCCCTTTGTAAGTTTCAACATTTCACCTCCTAATTTCATTTTTTAACTTAAATTATTGTTTATATGTTTGTGGATAGCTGTTATCTATTATGGATATTTAATATCCACTATTGGATTATACTCCTTTTCTTTATTTTTGCAAGTCAAATCATCATTTTTTTGAAAAAAACAAATGATTAAAACCATAGCAATTAAACCGCACAAATTATTACAATAATCAATGATAAAATCAATAATTTTATTATCGTAATATGCAGAAATTTATGAACGCTCATTGTTTCTGTAACTGTTTAAAATT
>URPG01000126.1 GCA_900549675.1 uncultured Oscillospiraceae bacterium
ACCGTATCTGCGGATATATGACTTTTTAATGATGGTCACCAACACCATATAGGCTAATATTGTTAAGCCTAAATAGAGAAAAAATACAGGAGGCAACGCCGTAAATCCTAGTATCCTGCCCAATTCTGTAAACGGAATCACCGTTAAAATACCAATTCCCAAGAAAGAAAGTAAGGTAAGTGATACAGAGGCTCTGCTCTGTACAAAAGGAATTTTAGGAGTACGAATCATATGAATGACCAAGCTTTGCGTCCACATAGATTCCACAAACCAACCTGCTTGAAACATCCCTATATAAGCAAGCTTCATATCCATGCCCGCCAATAATCCGCTTTGAATAATCGCCCCATCAGGAATTGCCGTAAAAAACATTCCGCCGGAAACAAAGTAAGGACAAATTAAGAAATACAACACCAAGTAGGTAATCCAGTCAAAAACAGAACTGGTCGGTCCAATCCAAATCATAAATTTACTGATGGAAGAAGAATCCCATTTTCTTGGCAGTTTCAGATAATCTTCATCCACATTGTCCCATGGAATAGCCGTACAGGACAAATCATAGATTAAATTCAGTAAGATTAAATGCAGGCTCATCATCGGCAAAAACGGCAATAACGCACTGGCGGCCACCACAGAAAAGACGTTGCCAAAATTTGAACTGGCTGTCATTTTAATGTATTTAATCATGTTAGCATAGGTTTTTCTGCCTTCAATTAAACCTTTTTCTAATACCATTAAATCCTTTTCCAGCAAAATAATGTCAGCAGATTCTTTTGCAATATCCACGGCTGTATCCACAGAAATACCGACATCGGCTTCCCGCATGGCCCCTGCATCGTTGATACCATCCCCCAAAAAGCCTACGGTGTGTCCGTTGTCACGCAGAACCGCAATAATTCTGCATTTTTGTTCAGGAGAAAGCTTTGCAAATACTGTGGTTTCTTCCACAGCCTTTTTCAGCTCTGTTTCACTCATCTTATCAATATCATTGCCTAACAACAAATTACCAATTTCCAAACCTACCTGACGGCAAATAGTTTTGGTGATTTTATCATTGTCCCCCGTTAGAATTTTGGTGGTAACACCATATTCTTTCAGTGCCTGAATGGCTCTGGCCGTGGATTCTTTAGGCGGGTCCAAAAAGGCGAGATAACCGATTAAAACCATATCGCTTTCATCCTTCACGCCAAAAGAACCGACTGGAGAAGGATTTGTTTTCTGGGCTACTGCCAGCACGCGCATGCCGTCTTCATTCAATTCGTTGACAGTTTGCAGAATGTCATTCTTTATTTCCTCTGTAAGACGAGAAACGACGCCTTGGTATTCCACAAAACGACAGATTGAAAGCATTTCTTCTACAGCACCCTTGGTAATCATCTGAATTTTGCCCGTTTGGTCCGCCACCACCACGCTCATACGGCGGCGCTCAAAATCAAACGGAACTTCATCTATCTTATAATATTGCTCCGGAAGTCCCTGTAAAACAGGGTTCGTATCAACCTCAATTTGAGTCTGCTCGATAATTGCCTTATCCATTAGATTTTTCAGCCCAGTTTGAAAATAGCTGTTTAAAAAAGCGTGGCGTAAAACTCTTACATTCTCATCACCATGCACGTCTAAGTGATATTCCAGTACCACCTTATCCTGCGTGAGAGTTCCCGTTTTATCAGTACACAGAATATCCATGGCTCCTAAATTTTGCATGGAGTTCAAATTTTTAACAATTGTTTTTTCTTTTGACATGGATACGGCACCTTTTGCCAAAGAAGTCGTAACAATCATCGGCAGCATTTCAGGTGTTAATCCAACCGCTACTGAAATGGCAAACATCAAGGCACCGGCCCAATCTTTCAGCGTAATCCCTGTGATAAAGAAAACAACCGGTACCATAATCAGCATAAATCGAATCAAAACCCATGAAACCGAGTTAACTCCTTTTTCAAAGTTCGTCTGCACAGGTTCCATGGCAATTGATTTTGCGACATTCCCAAAAAAAGTATAATCTCCGGTACAAACCACAACAGCAACTGCCGAACCGCTAATCACATTGCTGCCCATAAAGGCCAAATTCTGCATTTCGGTAACCGCAGCATCTTCCCGCTGCACGGGACTGGAAAATTTTTCAATAGGTTCACTTTCCCCCGTAAGTGCTGCTTGGCTGACAAATAGATCTTTTGCCTCAATAATTCTCACATCGGCGGGCACCATATCTCCTGCGGAGAGATAAATAATATCACCCACCACCAAATCTTCTATCGGAACTTCTTGCCGAATGCCTTCTCTTTCCACCGTGGCAGTGGTGGTAATCATATCCAGTAATTTATCTGCGGCGTTATCAGACTTTGCTTCTTGCACAAAACGCAAAATACCGGAAGACAACACCATTACCAAAATGATAATGACCGTAATTGGATTTGCCTGCTCCCCGTCACGCAGAGGAATTATTATATCTGTAAAAGCAGATACAAACGCTAAACCAATTAATATTAATGTAAATGGATTTACAAAAGCTTCCGCTATTTTTCTCACAAGAGATTTTTTCTTATGTTTACTAACCTTGTTGTCCCCAAATTCTTCCCGGTTCAGTTCAACTGTTTCCTCCGACAAACCCTTTCTGGATGTTTTTAATTCTGAATAGATCTCTTCCGCTGTATTTCTGGCGGCAAATCGCAGTTTTTCATTCTTAAAATCAAGTGAAATCACAGCCGATTTCATTATTTTATCTTTATTCTTCATGGTAACTGTTCCTCCTTACCCTATTTTTTGGAAGGAAGACGCAGACCAAAACACTTTTTGCTACAAAGGCAAAGAGAATGGCTTGCCTTTTGTATTTCTATAAAATGGTTTTGGAACATCAGCGTCTTGTATACTTCCAGCGTCCATCTCTTCTCCTCCTTATAGTTTAATACATTTTGTACATTTTAACCTGTCATTGATCATAAATAAAAGCCACTGTTTTTAATTCCTTTTTACGGATTAAAAACAGTGGCAAAATGACAGAGTGCACGACAAACTTACCGTTTTCTCTTATCGCACTTTCCGAGATATTCTGAGAAAACATGACAAATCAAGCCTGCACGACCGTGTTTTAACAATGTTTTTATCCGTTGTTGCTTTTCACTGCTTATACTACCGGAATCCAAAATATCTCACCTCCAATTTTAGTATTTGTTAAACTGAGCATCATTATCCTAACCCCAAAAAAAGTAAGAATACAAAAAACCCCATGCCACTCAAACGAGGACATGGGGTAAAATCCCTTTATTGATAAACCTATTTATACACGACAAAAAAGCGTAAAAACAGATTTAAAATCCTACCGTTTGAGCTTTAGCTTTGCAGGGCGGTGAAATTGCATTATGCGATACCTTGGTTTCGATATCACCTGCTCAAACCATCTCATAGTGTCTCCACTACTTTGCGGCAGCAATCCATATCCCTGTCGTAGCCTCACTTACCGGATACATATTCAGTTTACTCTTTTATGATACAAGAAATTGCAGGCTATGTCAAGCCTGCAACTTTTGTTTTGTAGATTTTGCTATAAAATTATTTTTTGGATGACAGATATTCGTGAATACCTTTGGCTGCTTTTCGTCCTGCACCCATTGCCAAAATAACGGTTGCCGCACCTGTTACAGCATCACCGCCGGCATAAACACCCGGACGTGAAGTAGCGCCTGTTTCTTCATCGACCACAATGCCATTCCATTTGTTAAGGTCAATACCTTTTGAAGTAGAAGAAACCATCGGGTTGGGAGAAGTACCCAGTGACATCAGCACAGTGTCAACATCCATGATAAATTCACTGCCCTCAATAGCAACAGGTCTTCTTCTGCCAGAAGCGTCGGGTTCACCGAGTTCCATTTTTACGCATTCCATACCTTTAACCCAGCCGTTTTCATCCGCAATGATGCGAATCGGATTGGTCAAAGTATCGAAAATAACGCCTTCTTCTTGCGCGTGATGGACTTCTTCTGCACGGGCAGGAAGCTCCTCCATACTGCGGCGATAGACAACGTGCACTTCAGCACCCAAACGGAGAGCTGTTCTGGCTGCGTCCATAGCCACGTTTCCGCCGCCGACAACAGCAACCTTTTTACCTCTAGAAATTGGGGTTTTATAATCGTCACGATAGGCTTTCATCAAGTTGGAACGAGTTAAATATTCGTTGGCAGAGAATACGCCGTTGGAATTTTCACCCGGAATATTCATAAATTTAGGCAGACCGGCACCGGAGCCAATAAATACGGCATCATAGCCTTCTTCTTCCATTAATTTATCGATGGTCATGGTACGACCGATAACAACGTCGGTTTCAATTTCAACACCAAGTTTTTTCACGTTGTTGATTTCTTTAGCCACAACCTTTTGTTTCGGCAGACGGAACTCAGGAATACCATATACCAAAACGCCGCCCGGCTCATGAAGAACTTCAAAAACCTTAACCTTATAGCCTAATTTGGCAAGGTCACCGGCACAAGCAAGTCCTGCAGGGCCGCAGCCGACAATAGCAACTTTTTTGCCGTTGCTGGGTGCTACTTTGGCATTGAAAACATCATTTTCAATGGCATAGTCACCCACAAAACGCTCCAAACGGCCAATGGCAATCGGCTCACCTTTAATCCCTCTGATGCAAGAGCCTTCACACTGATTCTCCTGCGGGCAAACACGTCCGCAAACAGCAGGCAGACTGGAAGATTCACCGATGATGGAAGCAGCCTCTTCAATATTGCCTTTGATAATTTCCTGAATAAAGGCAGGAATATTGATAGAAACAGGGCAGGCTTTTATGCATCTTGCATTTTTACAATCCAAGCAGCGCTCTGCCTCTGCTTTTGCCATTTCAAAGGTGTAGCCAAAGCTGACCTCATCAAAATTTGTGGCGCGAACCTTGGGGTCTTGTTCAGGCATGGGAATACGCTTCATGACATCCTTTTTCTCAAGAAGTTCATGCGGATAAGAGCAGTATTCGGCGTGCTTAGGCTCGGGAGTTGTTCTCTCCAGCTCGGCTCTGCCTTCAGCGGTTTTATAAAGGGCCTGACGTTTCATAGCCTCATCAAAATCAACAAGGTGAGCGTCAAATTCAGGACCGTCAACACAGGCAAATTTCACTTCGTTGCCGACAGTAATACGGCAGGCGCCGCACATACCTGTACCGTCAACCATGATTGGGTTCATACTGACAGTTGTTTTGATGCCCATTTCTTTTGTAGTCAGTGCAACGAATTTCATCATAATCATCGGACCGATTGCAATGACTTCGTCATATTCTTTTCCTTGGTTTTCCACCAAATCTTTTAACAAGGCTGTTACATTGCCATGAAAACCATAGCTGCCGTCATCTGTACCAACATAAAGATTATCGCAAACAGCTGCCATATCTTCTTCCATAATCAAAATATCTTTGGAACGCGCGCCGATGATGACGTCACAGCTAATACCATGTTCATGCAGCCATTTTGCCTGCGGATACACAGGGGCAGCACCTAAGCCACCGGCGATGAACAAACGGCGGGTTTTCTTTAATTCTTCAACATCTTCATGTACAAATTCAGAAGGATTGCCTAAAGGACCTACAAAATCAGCTATAAAATCGCCCTGTTGATACTTGGCCAGTTCTTTGGTGGAATCCCCAATGGCCTGAATAACAATGGCAACTGTTCCTGCCTCTTTGTCATAATCGCAAATGGTCAGCGGGATTCTTTCTCCGTATTCGTTATCCATAATGATAACAAACTGACCGGGAAGAGCAGACTCTGCTACTCTGGGTGCTTTGATATCCATTCTAAAAATCTCGTCACTTAGTTGTGTTCTCTTTACAATCTCAAACATACAAAACCTTTCTTTCCCTTGAATTTTCAAGATCAAATCATGATATATAAAACTTAAAATACCAACCTAAATCATACAAAGTAAGTCAAACCATTTTTAACTTATTTAACCGCAATTGCTTCGATTTCAACCAAAGCATCCATAGGGAGCTTTGCTACCTGCACACAAGACCTTGCCGGACAATCTCCTTCAAAATAAGAACCATAAATCTCATTCACAGCTTTAAAATCATTTAAGTCCTTTACGTACACAGTTGTTTTAACCACATTTTGCAAACCGGTACCTGCCGCCTCTAAAATCGCCTTTACATTCTCCATTGATTGACGGGCGGCCGCTTGAATATCATCTGTCACCAATTCTCCCGTTTGGGGATTCAACGGAATCTGCCCCGAGGTAAAAACCAAATTACCGAGGTCAACAGCCTGTGAATATGGACCGATTGCAGAAGGTGCATGCTTTGTTTTTACAATCTTTTTCATAAAGCCCCTCTCCTCCATGATAATCTTTAAAAATTAATTTTTTCACAATTATAAGTTTACAACAAAA
>URPG01000127.1 GCA_900549675.1 uncultured Oscillospiraceae bacterium
CCTGCCGCTCCCTTTGAACATACGGGAGCCGTGATTGATGCTGATGCTATGGCGCAGCCCTTAGCGAGCGGAAATTTTTCCGGTCTGGGTGAATTCATGAATTTTCCAGGTGTTATCCATGCTGACAGCGATGTGTTGGACAAATTGTTGGCCGCCCAAAAATATGATATTCCCGTTGACGGACATTCTCCGGGAATTCAAAGCTACGAACTAAACGCTTACGCTTCAGCAGGCATTCACACCGACCATGAATGCTCTGAACCGCAGGAGGTACTGGATAAAATTGCCCGCGGGATGTATGCTTTGCTCCGAGAAGGCTCTGCCTGCCGGGATTTAAGAAAGCTTTTGAAGGCTGTCACAACAGAAAACAGCCGCCGCTGTCTGCTTTGCACCGACGACTGTCAGCCAAAAACCATTCGGGAAATCGGACACTTGGAAAACCACCTGCGTATTTGTGTGGAAGAAGGACTTTCTCCGATTACCGCTATCCAAATGGCCAGTCTGAACGCCGCCGAATGCTATGGCTTAAAAGACCGTGGTTCTATTTCCCCTGGAAAACAGGCTGATTTTGTTATATTTGACAATTTGCAGAATTTCAATCCTCTAAAAGTCTATATTGCCGGTAAATTAGTCGCTGAAAAGGGTCAATTTCTCTCCGCCATACACCGCCAAGAAATCTCTGCCGTAGAAGACACAATGCACTTGAAATATTTTTCCAAAAATGATTTGCGCCTTACTCTTCAATCTGAGAGTGTTTATGCAATCGGAATTCTTTCAGGCGGCGTGGTCACGAAAAAAGAAAAGACTTTGATAAAACGCAATCAGCAAAACGAATTTCTCTATGAGCCGCAAAATGACGTTGTCAAAATGGCCGTGATTGAACGTCACCACAATACAGGAAACCATGCGGTTGCTCTTTTAAAAGGATACGGGCTGAAATGCGGCGCTATTGCCCTTTCCATTGCCCATGATTCCCACAATATTATCACTGTTGGCGCTGACGATGATGATATGGTCCTTGCCGTACAAAAGCTGGTGGAACAAAAAGGCGGAATTGTACTCGTAAAAGACAAAGAAGTCATAGAAACGATGCCCTTACCCGTTGCCGGACTCATGAGTGACCAAAGCGGCGAATGGGTGGACCAAAAATTGACCCAAATTCATCAAACGGCACATCATATACTCGGTGTAAACCCCGATGTCGAACCCATAATGACGCTTTGCTTTATGTCTTTACCTGTTATCCCCGAACTTAAATTGACAGACAGCGGACTGTTTGATGTAAAACAGTTTCAGTTTATCCCGCTGGAAGCCGAATAAATCATAATTTAAAATGATAAGGAGAAAAAGCATGAAATTTAAAATGATTCACGAAAATTATAATGTACTGGACCTGCAAAAGTCATTGGATTTTTATGAAAAAGCACTGGGCCTAACTGAAAAACGCCGTAAAAATGCAGAAGACGGTTCTTTCATTATCGTCTATGTAGGCAACGACACCACCGAGTTTGAACTTGAACTCACTTGGCTGAGAGATTGGCAAGAACCCTATAATTTAGGTCACAATGAATTCCATTTGGCTTTTGAAACGAATGATTTTGAAAAATCACATGAATTGCACAAAAAAATGGGTTGTATTTGTTTTGAAAATCCCTCAATGGGCATTTATTTTATCAATGACCCAGATGGATATTGGTTGGAAATTGTTCCGGCACATTCTTAAATCACAATATTGAGAAAAACAAACAGCAAATAACAATATGCTGTTTGTTTTTTGTTTTCAAGTTTTCAGGTCTAATCTTTCATTTATATACAATATTTTTACAAAAAACTCATTTAGGTCTTGCTTTTTTAAAAAAGTTATAGTATAATAATCAACGTTGTAAATATGCCGGTGTGATGGAATTGGCAGACGTGCGGGACTCAAAATCCCGTGGTAGCGATACCGTGCCGGTTCGACCCCGGCCACCGGCACCATATAAAAACCTTGATGCACAGACTGTGTTTCAAGGTTTTTACTATTTCCAATAAATTCTACTTGATTTCTTTTAAAAAGACTAAATCACCACAATAATTTTTTATCCCACTTTTTTTAATACGGGAAAACCTTCATACTAAATTCAATCTTAATCTTTTCTTTAGAGGCACAAAATGAAACTTTCTTCCTTATCCCACCAATATCAGGTACATAAAATTCAAGAATCAGACATTGCGCCTGTGTATGAATTATGCAAGGGTAATTCTCTTTATTATCAGCATTGCGGATGTACAGCTTCAATTGATGCTGTCAGAGAGGATATGCAGGCACTTCCGCCCGGAAAAAAATCAGAAGACAAATATTATATCGGTTTTTACGATAACAATCAATTGCTGGCTGTTATGGATTTAATTGAAGGTTATCCTTGTGAAGATACTGTTTATATTGGCTTTTTTATGGTAGGTCAGAAATTCCAAAACTGTGGCATTGGAACAAAAATAATTCAAGAGCTCCTGCTATCATGCAAAGCAAAGGGATTTTTAAATATAAAATTAGGCTATGTAAAAGGTAATCTTCAAAGTGAACATTTTTGGTTAAAAAACCATTTCAGCAAAACCGGAAAAGAAACGCACAGAGAAAAATACATTGCTGTTGAAATGCAATGTACATTGAATGATTGATTAAAATTTATTTTTTTAAAAGATTTTGAAAGACTCCTTACGCAGTTGCAAGCCTGTGATAGGGGTCTTTTTCCGTCTGTGTATAATCATTAAACTATGTTCATATTTTTTAGAATATTTGCATAAAAAAATATTTTATGTTAGAATTTATGGTAAAATAAGCATAATTATTATGTGGTATGCTTAAATAAAAAATATCCCCGTATTGCAATTACTATGAATATGGAAAGTAAGAAAAATATATATCCATTCTTACAGAAATACTTTGTAACCGGCATTATGTTGGGAGCAGTAAAAGAATAAAAGGAGAATTTACAATGGCTATTTTAAAACAAGAAAACAACCGATTAATCATCATCAACAACAATGAAAAGGTATGGATAGAGCCTTGGGGAGAAGATTCTTTGCGTATTCGCTCTACCAAGCAGCCCTCCATGCCGCCGGAAAATTGGGCACTGGAAGAATCTATCCCTTATCACGAGGGCATCTTTAAGCTTACAGAGAAAGGCGCCTCTCTTCAAAATGGAAAAATTAGAACAGAGGTTACTCATCAAGGTAAAATCACCTTCTTTAATGACAAAAATGAAATACTGTTAGAAGAATTTGTAAGAAACAGAAGTGATTTTCAATCTCCAAAATGCAGTGCTTTGGATCTAGACGCCCGAGAACACCGTCCTATTTTAGGAGGAGATTTTTCAACTACTGTACGATTTGAATCTCTGCCGCATGAGAAACTCTTTGGCATGGGACAGTATCAACAGCCTCTTTTTAATTTAAAAGGCTGTGAGTTAGAGTTGGCTCATCGAAATTCTCAAGCCAGCGTTCCCTTTGTTGTTTCCTCTCTTGGCTATGGATTCCTTTGGAATAACCCGGCTATCGGTAATGTCACTTTCGGTACAAATATCACCTCATGGCGTTCCGTTTCGACCAAAGTGATTGACTACTGGATTACCGCAGGCGATACTCCGTCAGACATTGAAGAAAATTATGCAGCTGTTACCGGCAAAGTACCGATGATGCCGGAATATGCCATGGGATTTTGGCAATGCAAATTGCGTTACCAAACACAAGATGAACTTTTAAACATAGCAAGAGAATATAAAAAAAGAAATTTACCCATTTCTGTCATCGTGATTGATTTCTTCCATTGGCCGCTAGAAGGAGAATGGAAATTTGACCCACAGTATTGGCCCGACCCTGACGCTATGGTAGCCGAACTGAAAGAAATGGGAATTGAGTTGATGATTTCGATTTGGCCCACCGTTGATTATAACAGTGAAAATTTCAAAGAAATGCGTGAAAGAGGCTTGTTGATTAACTGTGAACGAGGTTTTCCCAACGGACTTCGCTTTATGAATGACAGCCTGCATTATGATGCCACGAATCCAGAAGCAAGAGAATATCTTTGGTCCAAAGTAAAACAAAATTATTATGATAAGGGAATCAAAATTTTCTGGTTGGATGAAGCAGAACCTGAATATAGCTTTTATGATTTTGACAATTACCGTTATCACTTGGGTCCTAACGTGCAAATTGGAAATATTTATCCCAAATGCTATGCCCAAACCTTCTATGAAGGAATGGAAAAAGAAGGACAGCAAAACATCATCAATCTCTTGCGATGTGCTTGGGCGGGTTCTCAAAAATATGGCTCTTTGGTCTGGTCAGGCGACATTCATTCCAGTTTTGAGAGTATGCGGAACCAATTTGCAGCGGGTCTTCACATGGCTATGGCGGGCATTCCATGGTGGACCACCGATATCGGCGGTTTCCACGGCGGAAATCCGAATGACCCTAAATTCAGAGAAGTGTTTGTTCGTTGGTTCCAGTACGGTACCTTCTGTCCGGTTATGCGTCTACACGGCGACCGTGACCCGCATTCAGCTCCCATGAGTAACGTTGGCGGCGGACGCTGCCCCTCCGGCGGTCCCAACGAGGTTTGGTCTTACGGCGAAGAAATCTATGAAATTTGCAAAGAATACATGGCTATTCGTGAAGCTATGAAGCCTTATATCACGGACTGCATGGAACAAGCGCACGAAAAAGGAACGCCTGTTATGGCACCATTGTTCTACCATTTCCCAGAAGATAAAACCTGCTGGGAAGATACAGAGTCTTATCTGTTCGGTAAAGAACTTCTTATTGCTCCCATCATGCAGGCGGGCAGCACCACACGCAAGGTTTATCTGCCGCAAGGGAAAACATGGGTTGACGTATGGAGCAAACAAGAATTTGAAGGCGGGCAAGAAATTGAAGTCTGTACTCCACTGAACAGAATCCCTGTTTTCACCTGCAATACTGAAAATTTAAAATATTTCGCTTAAATTCGCTGGGTTTTTATTACTATCCTTACAATTTACTTTTCACGGAATTTGACTTAAATCCTAAATTAACTTTAAAAAACAAAGCCGAGATATGATAAAATATCACGGCTTTGTTTTGGTTTGTTAACAGGCTTTCTGCCTTATTCTTTCGTTCGATATTCTTTCGGCGTCATGTGAAGAATCTCATGAAAATTGCGGTGAAAGGTCCTCAAATTTTGATACCCACAGGTGAAGGCTATTTCTCCAATTGGATAGTCGGAATTCTTCAGTTGATAACAAGCTTGAGAAATACGATATTGATTGACGTAATCAGAAAAATTCATATTCATTTGTTTCGCAAAAAGTTTAGAGAGATATGGGTAGTCATACCGTAAATCCAGCGCCAATTTTTTTAAAGTACACGGTCCAGCATAATTTTCTTCCACATAAATCACCATTTTATATAAGACCTTTGCCTGCACCGTTCTGTTAATTGGCTTAAAGATTTTTGTACGCACCAATTCATCGCAAACAGCGTATAAAAAGCTTTTTTTGCGATAGCGCGTATCTAAATCCTTTATGCATAAGGGCGTTTGCCAGTGCATTAAATTACTGTTAGGAATTAAATTTTTATATTCACCGTAAAAGTCACTGAGAAGTTCAGGAGAGAAAATTATAATGCTGATTTCCGAATCATTCACAGATTTAAATTCGTGAATTTGATTGTTAAAGACAAACACTAAATCCTTTTCTTTTAAATGATATTCTCTACGTTCAATGTTAACTGTTAACGTTCCCTTATGTACATAAATGATTTCATATGCCCGATGAAAATGAAGCGGAAAACTATAATTTTTAAGCGAAAAATAAATAAAAAAGTCTTTTTCGTTCATCCCATGTTTTTCAAAAAACATTTTTTCTCCTTATAAAGAACACTAATTTTGTCTTAAATTATACTACAATGTGAATAGCAAATTCAATAAAAATTTTCTATAATAACATCATCTTTAATAAATAAATACTGGGAGGATTGAAAATGGAATATCATGTTGCCAAAACCGGTTCTGACCTTAACAACGGAAGTTTAAAAGAACCATTTCTGACCATAAACAAAGCTGCTTCCACAGCCGTTGCCGGTGATACCATCACCGTACATGAAGGAATTTACCGCGAATGGGTAAATCCAAAATACAAGGGCTTGAGCAATAAAAGACGTATCACATATCAAGCCGCCGAAGGTGAAAAAGTCGTTATTAAAGGTTCGGAACAAATTAAGAATTGGGAAAACCACGAGGGAAATATCTGGAAAGTATCTCTTCCCCATTCATTCTTTGGTGACTATAACCCTTACACTTTGAAAGTGTGGGGTGATTGGCTTGTAACGGTAGCAGACGTCAGACATCTACATTGATTT
>URPG01000128.1 GCA_900549675.1 uncultured Oscillospiraceae bacterium
TCAAGTTTTTGAAAGCACAAATACAACCAAAAACTTTTCATTAACTAAAACTAAGTTTGATATTCATGATAAATATGAGTTCAAAAAAATTCTTGCCAATTATCAAATTAGTAGTATTAACTTTGACAAAGAAGAATTGATTAAAAGAATTGCTGAAATTTATAAAAATCTATTTCTTGCATATGGTGCTAATGCTCGTATATGGCTATACATTTATCTTGATGAAAATGATCTGACTGAAGGTAACTTTATTTGTAGAACAGAATGGCGTCAAGCTTTTCCTTATACAATTAAATGGACTAAAGATTATTTTATCAGAAGATTCAGCTATATAAATGAACAGGCCTCTGAACAGGAGATAATTAGGAGATTTAGCGATTTAATTCATCTGATTGATCCCGCATTAGATGATATATCGCATTTTGTTTCTAATAATATATATTCAATAGAGGATTTGGTAAATAAAATACAATCTTATAAAAAGCAAGTTAAAATAGCATCTTTAAGAGCTGATGATATCCCAAAAGGTAACTGTGACATTGAGAAATTTTCAAATGCTGCTTATGCATATATCAAAGATGTAGAACGCCTCATTGATGAAATGTTGTTATATAGTTCCAGAGGGGAAAAAGAACAATTTCTTAAATATTGGGTGGAAGTTCTCATAAAAGATTGTAAAAACTCAAATGAACATTTGGAGATGATGGAGGTAAGACATGATTAAAGTTGTGTATTTTGATGACCTGTCAGCAACAGATTATCTAAACATATATGATGGTGGAGAAAAAATACAAACAAAAAATAAAATTGAAGAAAAAAACAAAGAGTTAGCAAGTAAAACTTCTGCTAATTTATTTGCCAAGCTAAGCTGGCTTCCTTTTTTAGGAGGAGGCGCTGAAACAAGTGCAAACGCAGACTTTTCATTAAGTGGATCGTCTTTAGTGAAAACTACACTATCAAATACTGTTTTGACAGATTTTTTAAATAGAGCTCAAGATGATGAAAGAATATGCGTATTTAATGATTATAAAGTAAGGGCTTATAAAAACTCTATCGCATTTTTTAAAATGTTTACACCATTTCTTAAAATTACGAAATCCGACTTTACTACTGATGAGGGCTTCGTTTTTGATATTTCTAAGTTAGATGAGGCTTTTACTAGCGGCAAAGGATATTACGAATTAATTGCCGAGAATACTGTAGGCGGAATGCTAAAAAAATACATATTTCGTTTCAACATTGTATCTTTCAGAAACAATTATAGTATAGCCGACTTATCTAAAATGGATTTAAATTATTATGCAGTTAAGGTCGGAAAATCAGAGGAAGAGATGTTGGATATTAGTAAGGAGTTTAATTTTGAGCAGAAATCAATAAGTTCTGCTTTTGATATTATGGAAGGTCAAAGTAACGGCAATGCGTTGGATGTATTTGATGTAATTCTCGCTGGAGTAGATATATGAAGAAAATTACTATTTTTTATGGGCCTAAAAAAGGGTATGAAAAACTAATACCAAATAACAACACTTCATTATCAGAATTTATAACCAATGATGATGCAAAAAGGAAAGAGATTATCATTAAGCAACAGAATCAAGAACAAGAATATGAAGAGGAGAAAGTTAAAATTCATATTGATAATTTAGTTGCTTATTCAGAATCATACGCTGGAATTACCGAGGGGGCAGTTCAAAGTTTTATCAGCATATTAAGCGGATATGATATTGATAATCTATTTCTTCAAAATCCTCCTATTCAAATACGACAACAATTTGAACAGGCTTTCCCCAAAATAGTTGAAGTAAAAAAATATAACTATAAATCATTGACTAAATCAGCTTTTTTAAAAATAAACAATTCTTTTTCTGAATATATTGTTGGACAAGAGAAAGCTAAGGAACGTATTCTTGTTTCATTGTACCCTTTGCTGAATAAATCTAATCGAAAACCTATGGTTTTGATGTTTTATGGCCCTTCGGGAGTGGGTAAAACAGAGACTGCAAAATTCATTAGTAAAACACTGGGCGAAAAACTATTTAGAAAACAATTTTCAATGTTTCATAGTGGAGAATTTAGCGGTTATTTATTTGGAGGGAACCATTCGCAACCATGTTTTGCTAAAGATTTGTTAGAAAGGGAGTCAAATGTAATTTTACTTGATGAGTTTGATAAACCAGCTCCTGTATTTCATAGTGCTTTTTATCAGCTGTTTGATGAGGGCGTTTTTGAAGATAAAAATTATCATGTCGAATTGTTTAATTCAATAATCATATGTACATCTAATTACCAAAATGAAGAGGAAATTAGAAAGCATTTGGGCGATCCAATATTTTATCGATTTGATCGATTTATAAAGTTTGATACCTTATCTTTAGAATCAATAAAAAGAATTATTGATATTTGTGCGTTAAACAAAATGAAAACCATTGATCTCAAGGAAAGGAAAATCGTTAATATCAAGAGGATTAAAAATATTATGTATAGTAATGCCTCCAGATTTACAAATGTAAGACAAGTCGATAAGATAGTGCAGGAATTTATTGATATAGAATTGGTTAATAGTTTTATAATAAATAGCTCAAAAAAGTGACGCTTCTTTATTAGTGCATCTATTTTGACCTAATGACACATATCAGTCTTATAAGAACCAAATAGTCGGAAACGGTTATTTCTTTGAGATATGGTTCTTTTAGGGCAAAAGAAAACTAGTTAAGGTTCATTCCTTAGCTAGTTTTTTTGTTTTACATATTATTATACCACTTTCTTTTAGCGCGTTCAATTTGCTTTATCGACAAACTTCTACAATTATTTTAACTATATTTGCAATTTTACATTTTGTTCCATTTTAGTATCGGCATAAGATGTTTAGTGTGCTATAATTTTAAATATTCTTCAATAATTTCCGGATTTTATGAAAGGGAGATTACTATGTCACAAGAGCAAACAAACAAAAAGAACAAAGTTATTCTGATTGTTTCTTTAGCAGTTATATGTGTTGCAATTATTATCTTTGCGGTATACAAAGTAAATGCACAGAATGCATATGAAGAGAAAACAGCAGAATATCAAACACAGCTCAACACACAGCTTGAAGAAATCAATCAACTAAAAGCAGATATACAGGCACTCACTGCCGAGAGTTATCTAAAAGCTGACATCAACAAAGAAGAAATCAAAGTAGTTGCAGACAGACTTTATTAAGGGGTTTCCTTATGTTGCAAAGCGGCATTTACTTTTAGTCATTTTTCCGGCAAGGTTTACTTTTTCTTCAGTCTGAAATCTTCGTTAGAAGATATATTATATTCCAGTGAAATAAAGAAAAAACAAAACCCATTATACTTATTTGAAAGATAATTCCCCTATAATAACATGTATTGAAAAAACAAGCAGCCCCTTAAATAGAGAAGGGCTGCTTGTCTTAATTCATTATTTATACTATCTGCGGCAAAGCCAGTTTGGGTTACCTTCGGCTCCGGTTAATGTTCGTTTTCCACGAATCCACATTTCATCAACACAAATATATTTTACACAACGGCGCTCTCCCCAGCTATAAGCGGCATGGATTTTTCCGTCTGCACCCTGCATAATGACAGGATATTCATATCGGCGGTTATTAATATCATTATAAGGGCCAACAAAACCCTCTCCGAATTCAATAATGCGGCGGAAGGGCCATGTCGCTCCCGCATCTTCTGAAATTGCTATCGTAACAGGGCATCTTTGATGCGGCCAAACTGTTTGAGAAGGATCATCATTAAAGCTGACATCGTTATAGATGAGCGCAATCGAACCACTGTCTAGTTTGACGGCTGAAATGCTTGAGTTGTTATTGCGCAATTCTGTGCGTACAGGAGCTGTCCATGAATCCCCATTGTCATCTGAATGAGAAATATAGATATTATCCGCAAAACGGCTTCTATACAGGGCAATCAATTTGCCTGCCTCTATCTCCAATATATTAGCATGTACACATCCCTGACTCTGCGGCACTTCTACCTCACGCCATGTCTTTCCTGCATCATCTGAAATTTGCATAACCGTGATGTCGCTGCCATTGCGTGTTTCATCCGAAAAGCATATCCAATTACCGAAAATCCAGCGGCCGTTTGCAAGCACCTGAATTTTCTGTCGACAAAAAGAACCGGGATGAGAGAAAAGAACCTCTGTTTTCCCCCATGTGTATCCGTTATCATTCGATTTTTTGCATCGAATTTCTGCGGTGTACTGTAGATTAAAATTAGGCTTAATGTCTGGTGTGCGTGCGGTCTGTGCTGTATAAACTGCCCAGATTTCTCCCGTTGGGGCAAGAAATAGAGAGGGGTTCTGTTCGGAACGTTCATGGTCATCTGAAAGCATAACCGGAACAGTCCATCTGCTCTCCCCTTTATTCAGACGTGAAACAACAATGCTGATATCCGCATTGCCTTCATCAGAACCGGCGAACCAGCAGCAGAGTATATCTCCATTGGGCAGTTCTAATAAATCGGCCGCATGACAACTCACATATGGATTGGGAATTAATGCTTCCACTGAATCCAATTGATTGTTGTGATAAAGCTGCCCGTCTTCGGTCAGTGTGTTAAGTTCAATATAATTTGTACTCATATTAAAATTTTCCCTTTCTGCTCTTGCTGTGCCATTACCCCTTTACAGAACCCAACAGAATTCCTCTTTTAAAATATTTCTGTACAAGTGGATAGACACAGATGATTGGCAGCATCGCAATGAAAATTGCTGCTGTTTTTAAATTCTGCTGATTTAATGTCGTGCCGTTAATGGTAACATTTTTAAAAGTCGTTCCTGAATTAGAATCGGTGATGACTACACTCTTTAAAACTTGCTGAATCGTCTGAAGATTTTCATTCTTCAAATAGATTTGAGGCAGTAAATACTGGTTCCAAATCATGATGGCATAGAATGTGCCAATCGTTGCAATAATGGTAGAGGAAAGCGGCAAGAAAATTTTTGTCAGTATGGTGAAGTCATTGGCTCCATCCACAAAAGCCGCTTCTTCCAGTTCCTTTGGCAAACCCTCCAAAAATGTTTTGGTAATAATCAGATATTGCGTGCTGATTGCACCCGGGATAATCATGACAGCCGGATTGTCAATAAAACCAAAAGAGTTATAAATGATATACTGCGGAATAATACCGGCGTCAAACACCCATGTGATAACAAAAAGCGACATAATCCAAAACCGGTGCTTAAATCTTTGGCGAGAGAGCACATAGGCGGTGATATAGGTGGCTGCAATGGCTGCTATCGTGCCCAGTACCGTATAGATAAAAGAATTTCTTAGCCCTATAAACACATTAAAGCGAGGTGTTGAAATTATATATTTGAAGGCTTCAAGGTTGAATCCTTTCGGCAGGAAATTCACCTCGCCTCGAGACAACGCTATTCCATCACTTGTTGATATAAAGAATATATACAAGAATGGGTAAACACAAACCACTGCAATCAAAAGTAATATTGTGTTATTAATGATATCAAATGCTGCTATTTTTTTGCGTTTCAAGAATTCACCTTCTTTCTTAGAATAATCTAGAATCTGCAAATTTATCCGCTATTTTATTGACACTCATGACCATCACAAAGGCTATGACAGATTTTATGATATTGACCGCTGTGCCATAGCTGTAATCCGGAAAACCGGTAGATTGGAAAGCAATGCGGTAAATATAGGTCTGAATGACATCGGCAGTAGCATAAACACTGGGATTATACATCAGCAAGATACGGTCTAGGTTTACCGTGAAAATATTGCCTACACCAATGATTAGCATCACGATAATGGAAGTCGAAATTCCAGGCAGGGTAATATGAATCATTTTTTTCCAACGAGAGGCTCCGTCCACCTCTGCCGCTTCATACATACTCGGATCAAGACTGAGCATGGCCCCAATATATACAATGGCAGAATACCCAAAGCTTTGCCATACCTCTAAAAAGACATAGATAGGTCTAAACCATTCAGGCTTCGCCATAAAGTTTATGCTTTTTCCGCCAAGCATTGTAATCAAATTATTGACTATACCTGTGCTGGGAGAAAGAAGGGTATAAATAATACTGACCATAACGGCTGCTGAAATGAAATAAGGCAAAAAACTCATCGATTGCACGATACCATGCACTTTCTTTTGTTTCACTTCATTTAAAAACAAAGAAAAAATGATAGGAATCGGAAACACAACAACTAAAGATAAGAGTGCTAGAATAATTGTGTTTTTTACCAAGATCAATATATAAGGATCCTTAAAAATTCTGATAAAATTATCAAAACCAACCCATGGACTCTGAAAAACCCCTCTCGCGGCGCTGAAATCCTGAAAGGCAATGACCA